>QHPM01000300.1 GCA_003219095.1 Verrucomicrobiota bacterium | reverse complement strand
CTTCACCGATTTTTTTGTTATTTGCTCGGGAACTTCCGAACCGCATTTGAAGGCAATTGCCGGCGAGGTCGAGACAAAGCTAAAACAAGATCACGGTATTCGCGCAACCGCGATCGACGGATTTCCCGCGAGCCAATGGATCGTGCTCGATTATTTACAGGTAATTGTTCATGTCTTTCATCAGGCCAAACGCGGCTTTTACAGTCTCGAAGATCTTTGGAACGACGCCCCGCGCGTGGAATGGGAGTCGGCTCCGTCCCCGCGCGCCAGTTGAAGTGTGGCGGCAGCCGTGTCTCGGCTGCACATTTCGCGGGCGGCAAACCTGTGACCCGCTATGATGGCCGGCGAATCTTCCATCTCGTTTGCTGGAAGCGGGTGCTCGCCAACGATTCGCAGGCGGCACGCCTGCCACTACAGTGTCGGTTCTTCCGATCTCTTACGGCGAACTCTTCGGTGAGGCTGATGCTGAGGTCGATGCCGCGGGAGGCGGGGCGCTGGCTTCCCCGGGCTTAACGCTCAGCAACTCGACTTCGAAAATGAGGGTCGCATTTGGCCCGATCTCGCCCCCCGTCCCACCTGGGCCGTATGCGAGGTTTGATGGAATGAAAAGCTGATATTTCGACGCCGGCTTCATCAATTGGAGCGCTTCCGTCCAACCCTTGATGACGCGGTTAACCGGAAAGGTGGCTGGCTCGCCGCGCTTGTACGAACTATCGAACTCAGTGCCGTCGATCAAAGTTCCGCGATAATTCACGACCACGGTGTCGGTTTCTTTCGGCGGCGTCCCGCTGCCCTCTTTCTCTACTTTATATTGCAAACCACTGGCCGTTGTTTTCACACCCGGTTTCGCCTTGTTTTCAGTGAGAAATTTTTCACCTTCCTTGGTGTTCTTTTCCCCTGCCTCTTTGTTGGCGACTGCTGATTTTTCTCTCATGTCTTTTGAAAACTCCATCATCACCTGGCGTACTTCCTCCGTATTCAAGAGCGGCTTCGCCCCGCTCAGTCCATCTTTCACGCCCGCGGCAAGGACGTCACTGTTAACCTCCATTTTTTGTTTTTTGAAGGTCATCCCGATGTCGAGCCCAATGCTGTAACTTACTTTGTCTTTTGGGTCTTTGAGCGCGGGTCGATCTTCCGCAAATGCAGAAGCTGCCAATGTTGCCAGGGTGATACCGATTACGAGATTTTTCATAAAGTGGAAGCGCCAAAAGCTATGAAGTCCGGCACGCTAGAGAAGAAAGTGCAGGCGTCAAGCCGTCAGGTGGCCGTCAGTCTAACCATTATAATGCTGGCCAGCGTTTCGCTACAGGCCGCAATCGATATTTCCGCGACCGACCGGCAGCGAATCGGCAGGCGGATTTGGCAAAATGAGTGCGGCGGGACAATCTCCGGCCTTACTTCATGGAACGTGGGCGAAAACTTCGCATCTCTCGGTATCGGTCACTTCATTTGGTACCCCAGGGGCCAGCGCGGCCCTTTCGACGAAAGTTTTCCAAAGCTTGTTCGTTTTGTTTCTGCCCGTGGCGCGAAATTACCTCAATTTCTTCTCTCCGGGCACGACACTTTCTGCCCATGGAGCTCCCGTGCCGAGTTTCAGCAAGCAATCGATTCGCTAAAAATGAAACAGCTGCGCCAGTTCCTCGTCGATACGATCGATCTCCAAGCCCAGTTTCTGATCGAGCGCCTGCAAGACGCCTTGCCCAAAATGATGGCCGAGACAGCTGATCGCGAAAACGTGCAACGGCAATTCGACCGCGTCGCTTCGAGCGCTCAAGGCTGTTACGCGCTGGTTGACTACGTAAATTTTAAGGGTGAAGGCACGCTGGCAAGCGAACGCTATCACGGCGAAGGATGGGGCCTGCTCCAAGTCCTGGAAAATATGCACGGCACGCAATCCGCACTCGACGAATTCGCGGCTTCGGCCAAGACTGTGCTTCGCCGGCGGGTTGCTAATTCGCCGCCGGAACGCGGTGAAGCTCGCTGGCTATCCGGCTGGCTCGCGCGGGCGGATGGATACACGAAATGATAAAATCTTTTCCCAATCTGATAGTCGCCAACGCGATTTTGTTCTTCGCCATCTCGGCTGATGCGCAATTTGGTAAGCCCAAAAGCGGTTTGCAGCCGATGAAGAGCGCTGTCGACTTGATCAAAAAGCAGGCGCCGCTCCAGGTAAATCAGGCGCTGCTGGCAAAAATTTCGCCAGATGACATCCACCTGATTGTCTCTCTGGCAAAACAACGTGCTTACCTCATGCTGGGTGAGGAGATCGTGATTGATTCCCCGATTTCATCGGGCAAACGCGGGCACACATCGCCCAGCGGCAGCATGCACGTCATGGAAAAAGATCCGAACCATTACTCGTCTCTTTATGGTGATTTCGTTGATGGCTCGGGGCGCATTGTTCGTGCGGGCGTGAGCATGCACATCGATGCCGCGCCAAGTGGAACCCACTTCCAGGGCGCCGCTATGAAATGGTTTATGCGTCTCACTGGCGAGGGCGTCGGTATGCACGTCGGAATTTTGCCTGGTTACCCTGCCTCGCACGGCTGTATTCGCATGCCCTCCGATGGGGCAAAATTATTTTACGATCACGTCAAAGTCGGCACGCCGGTGGAGGTAGAGCCAGCGTCGTGAAGACTGGAGTAGTAGAGTAGTGGATTCGTAAAATTCGCTTCTTCCCAATACTCCAGCACTCCAACACTTCATTACTCCATCAATCTTTTCCGCAGCAAATCGAAGGCCCGCTGCGCTACGAGCTGTTTGAAGGTTTCGCGATCGCTTGGGAAAAAGAACTTCTCACAGCGCGCTGGCTGATTTTCCGAACTCAACCCTACGAAAACCGTACCGACCGGTTTGTCTGCGCTACCGCCCGATGGTCCCGCGACCCCCGTGGTCGCGATCCCGTGCGTCGCACCGGTTCGTATCCGTATTCCTTCCGCCATTTCGGTCGCAACCTGCTCGCTCACGGCGCCGAATTTCTCGATCGATTCGCATGAAACACCAAGGGTGCGGATTTTTTCTTCATTCGAATAGGTGACGTAGCCGGCAACAAATACCTTCGAGGCACCCGGGACATTGGTGATTTGATCTGCCAGAAAACCACCCGTGCATGACTCGGCCAGGGCCAGGGTTTGCCCTCCCTCCGATAGCAAGCGGATAAGAACAGCCGCCAAACTCTCGTCGCTCGCGCTGAAAATCGCGTTGCTCAGTTTTTCGCGAATAATTTTCTCCGCCTGGGCGACTGCCTCAGCGCTCCCGATAATACGCACGTCAACCTCACCCGGACGCGCACAATAACCGAGCTCGATTCCGGGAATGGCGAAAACGAGGTCGCCAATTTTCCTCTCAATGATGGATTCGCCCATGTTGGCGATGCGAAAAATTCGCATCGCATCTTTTTTCAATTCGGCGGTGATTCGGTGCAAAACCGGCGCGACGAAATTGCGGAACATTGGTTGCAATTCGCGGGGTGGCCCAGGCAGCAAAAACAAATGCGGCGATGGAACGGCTGGATTGATCTTGGTCCTCAAATAGAGGCCCGGCGCAGTTCCATTCTCGTTAGGCAACACTTCCGCGCCTGCCGGAACCAGTGCTTGCCGCCAAATCCGTTTAGTTATTGGGATCCGGCGCGCAGCCAGCCGGCTGCGAATTGCTTCGCGGACGATCGGGTTTTCGACAAGCGGCAACTGCAAATAGCCAGCGACGAGTTCTCGGGTGATGTCATCACTCGTCGGCCCAAGGCCGCCCGTCACAAAAACAATCTCCGCCCATGAGGAAACATCAGCCAGCGCGGTCTGAATGGCATCGCCATCGGGAATCGCGCGCTGTTCGTCGATGCGAAGCCCAAATTGAAAAATTTCGCGCGCGATAAAGGCAAGATGGGTATTGAGCACGTCACCGAGCAGGATTTCCGTTCCGGTATTGATGACGATTGTTTTCACGCGCCTACTCCTTTGTCATGTCGAGCGAAGTCGAGACATCTCCATTCTTTTCATCAAAGAACAATAGTCAGAGATTCCTCGACTACGCTCGGAATGACAATTGTAGCGGCGGGGTATGACCGCCGACAACGACTACGCCGCGTCTTTATCCTGCTTCTTCCGAATGAGGGGAAGCTTCTTTCCTTCCACCACCGCGCGATTGATCGTCACTTCGGCGATGTCCTCGCGGCTCGGCACGTCATACATGATGTCGAGCATGATGCGCTCGAGCATCGATCGCAACGCGCGCGCGCCCGTTCCCTTTGTCACCGCTTGGGCCGCAAGCGCCTTCAACGCATCCTTGGTTACCGACAATCGCACGTTCTCCATCGAGAAAAGTTTGGTGTACTGTTTCACCATCGCGTTCTTGGTGTCGGTCAAAATCGCGACCATTTCTTCCTCGGTCAGCGCGTCCAGCGCGGCCACGACCGGGAGACGGCCGATGAATTCGGGAATCATTCCGAAGGCCAGCAAATCTTCCGGTTCCACCCGTCGGACCGCTTCCCGCGCCAGCGCCGCCTCCACCTCCAGCGTAGGACTGCCAAAACCCATCACTTTTTGGCCGATGCGTTTTTGCACGATTTTATCGAGACCGACAAACGCGCCCCCGCAAATAAACAAAATCTTTTCGGTATTAACCTGGATGTATTCCTGGTGGGGATGCTTGCGCCCGCCTTGCGGTGGAACGTTGCAGGTGCTGCCCTCAAGAATTTTCAACAACGCCTGCTGCACCCCTTCGCCACTGACATCGCGCGTAATTGAAACGTTGTCGGTTTTGCGGCCGATTTTATCGATCTCGTCAATGTAAACGATGCCAATTTCGGCCCGCTTCACGTCGTAGTCCGCATTTTGCAGCAAACGCAGGATAATGTTTTCGACGTCTTCCCCGACATATCCGGCTTCGGTCAGCGTGGTCGCGTCGGCAATGCAAAACGGAACATCTAGAATTTTCGCCAGCGTTTTGGCCAGCAAAGTCTTGCCCGACCCGGTTGGGCCGATCAGCAAAATATTGCTCTTTTCGATTTCGACATCGGCAAATGGATCGGGCTGGAAAGCGGCCGATGAATCTGACGGCCCGCTCGTTTGCATAACCCGTTTGAAATGGTTGTGGACCGCGACCGAGAGAGTCTTTTTTGCGATGTCCTGCCCGATGACATACTGGTCGAGCGATCGGCGAATTTCCGCCGGTTTCGGCACCCGAATGGTAGAGGACTGCCGCCGGGCGTCTTCGTTCAGCTCCTTATCCAGGATGCTTTTGCAAACGTTGATGCAACTGTCGCAAATATAGACTCCGGGACCGGCGATCAGCTTGCGGACTTCGGCATGGCTCTTCCCGCAGAAAGAGCACATCGTGAGGTTCGAAGCGCGTGCCATAAAAGCGCTACTTTTTAAGCAGCTTCTATTCCCCGAGTTTGCGGGGTAACGCGGCCTCCGCCACGGCTACATTTCGGTCCGATCCATCTCCACCTGCCCCATCGAGTAGCTTTGCTTCCTTGCGCGATTTGATCACCTCATCGACCAACCCGTAGTCCCTCGCTTCCGCCGCCGACATGTAATAATCGCGATCGGAATCCAGCCGCACTTGCTCCTCGGATTTGCTGGTGTGCTGCGAGATGATTCTGATCAGGCGCTTCTTCAACTTGAACATATAATCGACCTGGCGCTCCACGTCGCTCGCCTGTCCCTGCGCCCCGCCGGAAACCTGATGGATCATGATGTCGGAATTCGGGAGGGCAAAACGCTTGCCTTTCGTTCCGGCGCACAGCAAAACCGCCCCCATGCTGGCAGCCATCCCGAGGCAGTAGGTCGTCACATCGCAGGTGAGAAACTGCATCGTATCGTAAATTGCCAGTCCGGCCGTGACGGAGCCGCCTGGCGAATTGATATAAAGGTTGAGGTCCTTTTTCCCATCCTCCATTTGCAGAAAGAGCATCTGAGCAATGACCAGATTCGCGATGTGATCGTCGATCGGTGTGCCGATGAAGATGATCCGGTCCTTGAGCAGCCGGGAATAGATGTCGTAGGCGCGCTCGCCTCGTCCGGTCTGTTCGACCACCATGGGGACGAGCACACTTTGGGAAATATTTTTACTTGGTCTGCTCATGAATTTTTATCGTTTCTTTCGCGCCGGCTCCCGCCGGTTTGATGCTAACATTTGCCTTAAGAAAATCAATGGTCTTACCCAGCAGGATCTCTTCCACCAGCCCGTTTATTCCCTCGTGTTCGTCGATTTCTTTGCGCATTTTTTCCACCGAAACATTATAATGTGTGGCCTGATTTCGGATCCGTTCCTCGACTTCCTCGGGCGTGACCTGAATCCTCTCCGCCTCGGCAATGCGTTGGAGGATGAAATTCGTTTTCAAGCGATGCGCCGCCAGCGAGCCGGCGCCTTCCACCAGCTCTTTTTCCTTATTTTTCAGCATTTGATCCGGCACGCCGCGCTGACGGTTACGCTGCACCAACTCGCCCAAGGCGCGCCGCGTTTCATTGCGCAAAAGCTGCGACGGTAAATCGAACCGGGTTTGCTCGTGCAAAGCCTTCACGATTTGCGATTCTTTTGTCTGCTCAATGGCATGCTCCTTCTCGTGCTCGAGGTCGTGGACCACCATCGCACGCAATTCCACCAGCGTTTTATCTTTCGTCAATTTTGTCGCGAAGGCATCGTTTAATTCCGGCAACACCTTTTGTTTAACCTCGCGCAAAGTGACAGCGTAATCTGC
Source organism: Verrucomicrobiota bacterium (assembly GCA_003219095.1). GTDB lineage: Bacteria > Verrucomicrobiota > Verrucomicrobiia > Chthoniobacterales > UBA10450 > AV69. The sequence goes on along the minus strand of QHPM01000300.1, from coordinate 1,210 downwards.
CTTCTTGCCGGCCAGTTCTTGCACCGGTAAGTCCGCCGGAAAAGTCACGATTACCAATCGTGTCTCCTCCTTTTTTTGCCCGATCAATTGCTCGCAAAAATTTGGCAGAAAATTGTCTGGCGCCAATCGCAGCCAGAACTTCTGCCCGCCATGCAAATTTTTGCTCGCTTCCGGTGCAATCTCGCTGACCGGCCGGCCCTCGATCGTTCCTTCAAAATCGATAACCGCAAAATCTTCCATTTGCAGGGCGCGCTCCGGTTCCACTTCCACGAAATCGGCGGATTGCTCGCGCAAACGTTCCATCGCGCTGTTCACTTCGTCTTCCGTGACCTCCAAGGGCGGCAATTGCACGGCAATGTTTTTATAATCCGGCAGATCGAATTCAGGCGCCGTGATTACGGTCGCGCGGAACCGCATCGTTTTGTCATCGCCAATCTTGACGTCCTCCAGATTTGTCAGAGACACCACCCGCAATTGTTTTTCGGCAACCGCGTCGCGATAACTCTTTGAGACCAGTTTTTTTGTCAGCTCTTCCTGAATTTCCTTTTTAAACTTCGCTTCAATCACTCGCCGCGGCGCTTTCCCTGGCCGGTAGCCCGGAATCTTGGCATAGCGGGCGAAGTTATCCGCGATCGCATTCCACTCTTTCGCGACCTGCTCCGGCGGCAATTCAATTTGCAGGGTGGAAACGGAATCGGGCTGCTTTTCGACCTCGACTTTCATGAAGGAAAGCGACGTTACGCCGCCCGCATTTGTAGGGCAACCGCTCCCGGTTGCCGGCGTCTTAGATGGCAGGCGACACGCCTGCCCTACAATTCAGATCGCCCTTCACGCACGCCCGGAAACCTCTCTTTGGTCACACAAAATTGGCACGGCCCGTCAAGGAAGGGCGATTTCCAAATCGCCCTCTTTATGAGTCGGCGGTTTGGAGACCGCCGCTCCTTGAAACAGAAACGCCGCGCACAAAAACATCACGCACCAGCGAAATTCCAAACCAATAGGCGAGCTCGCGATAATCTTCGCAGTCGCAGATCGTAAAATTCGCAACTTTTCCCACTTCCAATGATCCAATCTGATCGACCCGATTCAAACTCGCGGCCGCATTGATGCTGGCTGCGGTGATGGATTCCGCTGGACTCATTCGCATTTGCGTGGCTGCAAGGGAAAGCATCATCGGCATCGAAGCGCTGGGTGAGGAACCGGGATTGAA
>QHPM01000299.1:7941-10500 GCA_003219095.1 Verrucomicrobiota bacterium | reverse complement strand
CCGACGCTGGCCGATGGTTTGGCCATTCCGCAAGTCGGCAAAAATGCGTTCGAGATCGCGAAGTCGCGCGTTGATCGAACTGTTATCGTTAACGAGGAACAGATCGCGCTCTCTATTTTACGCATAGTGGAGTTGCAGAAAGGCGTAATTGAAGGGGCTGCTGCCACTTCCCTGGCCGCATGCTTGTCCGGCGGGCTTCGAATTCTTGCCCGCAAACGAGTCGTGCTTCTCCTTTGTGGCGGAAATATTGATCCTAACGTCCTGAGCCGGGTCATCGAACGCGGCCTTGTTGCAGATGGAAGGCTGTCGCGTTTCGTCGCTATCATTAGCGATCGGCCCGGCGGATTGGCCGATTTGACCACACAAATTGCCGCGAGCGGCGCAAGTATCAAACAAGTGGCACACGATCGCGCCTTTGCCGGCTCAGACGTTTCGGCGGTGCATGTCCTTTGCACGGTGGAAACACGACACCGCGACCATTTGGCCGTGCTGCGCAAAAAATTACGCGAGCACGGAGTGGAAACGTACGATTCGCGCTAGCCATCACCTTGAGTTAACTTTCTCGTCATCCCGAGCGAAAGTCGACGGATCCCGCCGCGAAAACTTAAGAATTACTTCCACGGGATCCCTCGACTTTCGCTCGGGATGACGGTTTTGTGGCGCGGACCCTCCCGCGCTTCACTTGAAGCACCCATCGCGCTCCGTAATCTCTCATGATGCATTCGGGCGAGACGGACACGATCGAAAAACCAGTAGCAAAAACGCAGAAAAAATCGGCACCGGTTAATTTCGTCGCGACCCCAACTACCATTGCCACTTTCGCCGATCGTCATGTCGGCCCGACTGCGGACGAGGTCACGCAAATGCTGCATGAGCTGGGCTTCGAAAATCTGGACGCCTTGGTCGACGCCACCGTTCCGAAAAACATCCGGCTGGATCGGCCACTCGAATTGCCGAAGGCGAAAAGTGAGAATGAAGCGCTGGCGGAATTGCGCGCGCTGGCGTCGAAAAATAGAGTTGCGCGAAACTTCATCGGCGCCGGTTATTCCGATACCATCACGCCGCCGGTGATTCAGCGAAACGTTCTCGAAAATCCCGGTTGGTACACCGCTTACACACCGCGCTCGACATTGCCAACGCCTCATTGCTTGATGAAGCAACCGCTGCGGCCGAAGCGATGGCACTATGCTATCACGCTGTAGCCGCGGTCGCTGGCCGCGGCCCGAAGAATCGATTTTTCGTGGCGGATAATTGTCATCCACAAACTATCGCCGTTGTCCGGACTCGCGCAAAACCGCTTGGAATTGAAATCGTCACCGACAATTTCTCCGATTTCAAATTTGATGAGACCATTTTTGGCGCGCTGGTGCAGTATCCGGCGACGGATGGCGCGGTCTATGAATACGAAAAATTCGCGAAGGCCACGCACGATGCCGGGGCTTTGCTCGTTGTTGCGGCGGATATTCTGGCCCTCACGCTTTTGAAACCGCCCGGAGAATTCGGGGCCGATGTTGCGATTGGTTCTACCCAGCGATTCGGCGTTCCGCTTGGCTTCGGCGGTCCGCACGCCGCTTACATCGCGACGCGCGACCAATTCAAACGATATCTTCCGGGCCGCCTCGTCGGCGTTTCTCATGACGCTGAAGGACGCCCGGCCTATCGATTGGCACTGCAAACACGCGAGCAGCACATCCGGCGCGACAAAGCCACCAGTAACATCTGCACTGCCCAGGTCTTGTTAGCTGTGATCGCCTCGATGTATGCAGTTTATCACGGGCCAGCAGGATTGCGCGCTATTGCGCAACGCGTCCACAATTTCACCGCTAAACTGGCGGAAGGTCTGCGCCGGCTTGGTTTCAAGATAACGCATGAAAATTTCTTCGACACTATCCGGGTTGAACTTGGCCAATCCTCTAGCAGCAATTTGATCGAGCGTGCCGAGCGCGCCGGGTGCAACCTGCGCGCAGCAGGTAACCATGCGATCAGCATCGCACTTGACGAAACCACCACCGATTTCGACATCGAAACATTGATGTCGATCTTCCGAGGCACCTCTGTCCGCGATTTTGCGGACGCGGATATCGATTCTTCATCCTTCCGCATGCCGCAATCCGCAATCCGCACTTCCAAATTCCTCGCTCATCCAGTTTTCAATACCTATCACAGCGAAACTGAAATGCTGCGTTATCTGCGCCGACTGGAATCGCGCGATCTCTCGCTCTGTCACTCCATGATCCCGCTCGGTTCCTGCACCATGAAATTAAACGCCACCGCGGAGATGTTTCCGATTTCGTGGCCGGAATTTGCCAGGCTGCACCCGTTCGCGCCGGATTCACAAACGTCCGGCTACCGGGAAATGTGCGAGCAACTCGAACGCTGGCTCGTGGAAATCACCGGCTTCGCCGCCGTCTCTTTACAACCTAATGCCGGCTCCCAGGGCGAGTTTGCGGGCCTGCTCGCGATTCGAGAATACCACGCCTCACGCGGCGAAACGCATCGCAACGTCTGTCTTATTCCGCAATCGGCTCACGGCACCAACCCCGCCAGCGCGGTCATGGC
>QHPM01000299.1:0-7931 GCA_003219095.1 Verrucomicrobiota bacterium | reverse complement strand
TATCCCAGCACACACGGAGTTTTCGAAACCACAATTCGTGAAATCTGCGACATCGTGCACGGTCACGGCGGTCAGGTTTACATGGACGGTGCGAACATGAACGCGCAAGTCGGTCTTTGCCGGCCGGGCGATATCGGTGCCGACGTCTGCCATTTGAATTTGCACAAAACCTTCTGCATCCCACATGGGGGCGGCGGCCCCGGCGTCGGGCCCATCGGCGTGGCAAAACATCTCGCTCCGTTTCTGCCTTCGGCTGCCAACCTCAAACATCAAACATCTCTCCGAGTCGTAGGCTCTACGAGCCGGAGCGCAAACAACGAACATCCCGTCGGTCCCGTCGCCGCTGCTCCATTCGGCAGCGCGAGCATTCTCACCATCTCGTGGATGTACATTCGCATGATGGGGCCCGAGGGACTGAAACGCGCCACGGAAGTCGCGATCCTCAACGCGAATTATATCGCAAAACGACTCGATCGTTATTTTCCGGTCCTGTTCAAAGGCAAACGCGGTCTCGTCGCCCACGAATGCATTCTCGATCTGCGCGATTGGAAACGCGTCGGCATCGAAGTGGAAGATGTAGCCAAGCGATTAATGGATTACGGATTCCATGCGCCGACGATCTCCTGGCCAGTCGCAGGAACGATGATGGTCGAGCCGACTGAGAGCGAACCGAAAGACGAGCTGGATCGTTTTTGCGACGCCATGATTTCGATTCATGCGGAAATGACCGCCATCGCGGACGGCACCGCTGATAAACAAAATAACGTTTTGAAAAATGCCCCTCACACTACCCGGCAGATCGCCGCCGATAAATGGGACCGGCCCTATTCACGCGAGCAGGCGGCCTTCCCCGCGCCGTGGCTGCGCGATTACAAATTCTGGCCGAGCCTCGCTCGAATCGACAACGTTTACGGCGATCGCAATTTATTTTGCTCCTGTCCCCCCATCGAAGAATTCGAGTCCGAGTAATTTCAAGGAAGGGATTTCCCGAGCGCGCGGCCGGTTTGGAGACCCGGCGCTTGTTGCCCGCCAGTCACTCTTTCAGTTAGTCTGCCAATATAGAGTTTGCCCGGACACGTGATATTTTGCGTCGGAGGTGACGCATGAAAATGCCGAAACGGCTGATTGATTGTTTGGATGAAAACAAGATCAGTTACGGAATTTGGCGTTATCCAGAAACCTCTGGCGCGCCAAGCATCGCCGAGGCCGAGCATCTAAAAGGACGGCATCGTGCCAAAGAAATGATGGTAAGATCGGGAGCGCAGCACCTGATGGTTGTACTTCCGGCAGAATGGCGCGCAGCGCTAATAGGTTTGGCGGTTTGGCTAATATGCGCGACAGCGGTGGCGGCGGCGGAGAGGGTTTCGCTGATCAAGATCGATGGCGCGATTGGTCCGGCAACAGCGAGTTACATTTCGCGAAGTATCGATGAAGCACGGGGGCAGAACGCGCAATGTCTCATCATTCAACTCAACACCCCGGGCGGTTTGCTCGATTCCACCCAGACGATCGTGCAAAGCTTTCTGGGTTCGACCGAGCCCGTGGTGGTCTATGTGGCGCCGACTGGCTCGACTGCGACGAGCGCCGGTTGCTTCATTACCATCGCCGCAAGCGTCGCGGCCATGGCCCCGGCCACGACGATTGGCGCGGCGCATCCGGTGACAATTGGCGGGAATCCGGCGGGCGGCGACGAAAAGGTCGACGACACGATGAAAAAGAAGCTCGAGAATTTTTCCGTGAGCTACATGGAAGCGATTGCGGCCAGGCGGCACCGCAACGTCGAGTGGGCGAAATCGGCCGTGCGCGAGAGCGCATCGATCAGCGCAGAAAAAGCGCTCGAGTTGAAGGTTGTCGATCTTATCGCTACCGATCTAACGGATTTGCTAAAGCAGTTGAACGGCCGCGTGGTCGATGGCAAGACCCTCAAAACCGCGGGCGCGGAGCTTTCCGAGATCAGGATGTCGCCCTCCGAACGCGTTTTTCAAAAGCTCTGGCGACCCGAAGTCATGTTCATCCTTATGCTCATCGCAATGTACGGCATCATTGGTGAGCTAACGACGCCCGGCGCAATCCTGCCCGGGGTAGTCGGCGCGATTGCGCTGATTCTTGCCCTTTATCTGGCCGCGATCTTGCCCGTAAATGCGACCGGACTCGCGTTGATCGCTCTTGCGCTGATGCTTTTTGTTTTCGATATCTATGCGCCGACCCACGGTGTGCTCACAATCGGCGGCATCATTTCGTTTTTGATTGGTTCGCTCATGCTCTTCAACCGTGCCGATCCGCTTTTTCGTTTATCGCTCGGCTACATCATCCCCGCCACATTGATCACAGCGCTGTTTTTTGTTTTCGTTGTCGGCAAGGGCTTGCGCGCCCAGTTTTTGCCGGTGAAAGCGGGAGCAGAAACGATGGTTGGGAAAACGGCGACCGCGTTAACAGCAATCGATTCGCGCGGCGGCAGGATTTTTGTCGAAGGTGAGTATTGGAACGCGGTCAGCGATACGCCGATTGGAAAAGGCGACGGAGCAGAGATCGCAGCCGTGCAAGGATTAACTTTAAAAGTTCAACCGGCGAAGGGAACCTGAAGATGCGCGCGTTGCCCCAAGCAGGGTCTCAAAGATTTGGGGACGGAGCTTTAATTCCCATTTTTCGCGCACGGACGGCTTTGTTCGATCTACGTCTCGCTCGCATCCGAACTTGTTTTGGATTTCAAAGTTCGCGCTTCGGATTTTGGCGAACTTCGATTAGAAACTCAGTATGCCATTACTTGAAGGCCTCGTGAAGATAGTCGGCTGGGTCATTCCGCTTGTCGTCCTGGCCATCATCATTCTGCCGCAAGCGATCCGAATTCTGCGCGAATACGAGCGCGGTGTCATTTTTCGCCTGGGAAAATTGCTCGGCGCGAAAGGGCCGGGATTGATTTTTCTCATCCCGATCGTGGATCGAATGGTGCGCATGGATTTACGGGTTGTGACCATCAATGTCGAGCGGCAAGAGGTGATGACGCGTGACAATGTTCCAGTGACGGTGGATGCGGTGGTTTATTTTCGGGTGGTGGATCCGCAAGCAGCAGTCGTGAAGGTGGAGAACTTTCTCAAGGCCACCTCGCTCATCGCCCAAACGACGCTGCGAAGCGTCCTCGGCCAGGCCCCGCTCGATGACCTGCTTTCGCAGCGTGAAACCATCAACCAGACTCTTCAGGAAATCATCGACAAACAAACCGAACCATGGGGCGTAAAGGTGACCGCGGTTGAGGTCAAGGACGTGGTCCTGCCTGACACAATGAAACGTGCCATGGCCAAGCAGGCCGAAGCCGAGCGCGAGCGTCGCGCCAAAGTCGTTAACGCCGAGGGTGAATTCCAGGCCGCGGAAAAAATGGTGCAGGCCGCCGCGATGATGAGCAAGGAACCGATTGCGCTGCAGCTGCGCTTTCTCCAAACCATGCGCGAGATTTCGAGCGAGCATAACACAACCACATTTCTTCCAGTGCCGATCGATTTGTTCACACCTTTCATAAACAAAGGCGGACCACCCAAGCCCTAGGCTTTTCGCTCGGAATGGCAGCCAGGTACTGAACTGCAATTCTTTGTTCGGGGAACACAGGCTGCCAGCCTGCCCCAATTCGGCTGCTAGCCGAATTCCGAAGGTTATCCAACTCCCTGCGGGACGACTTCTCTTACCGATTTCACGCTCTCGGGTGCGGTGTCGCTGTGAATGATGGCCGCGCCGTCGCGCGGAATTTTCCTGGCCGCAAATGAGCGGCCTTTGAAAACGCCATCCAGAATTTCTTTGACCCGAAAAGTCAGACCGTCGGTTTTGGTAAAGCTTTCGATTTTCGGCTCGCAGTAGCGCGCCCGCAATATGATCGCGAGCTGACCGAAGCCGTAAACTCCCTGGTCGTTCATTTCGACAACGACGATCCGTTTGAACTTCGTGAAGATTTTTTCAATGCCGTTCGGTAACGGATGAATGTGGCGCAAATGAATGGCACCGACTTTTTCTCCATGATCGCGCGCCTGTTTCACCGCGTCGTGGATCGGCCCATAAGTCGATCCCCACCCGACCAAGAGAACATCGCCTTCCTCGTCACCATAAATTTCCGGCACCGGAATTTCCTCGGCGAGTTTGCGCAATTTATTGCGCCGCTTCGCCGTCATCACCATGTGCAATTTCGGACTACCCGTGGGATGACCCATCTCGTCATGTTCGAGTCCCGACAAAAGCGGATATTTGCCGTCGAGAATCCGCGTGCCCGGGGGAATATGCTGAGTAATCGCGTCAACCGGGTACGGCTTAAAAGTCTGGCGTGGCGAGAAGTCAGGTTTCGGATCGACCATCAATTTCGAAAGATCCGGTTCATCGAACGCTTCAATCCGCGTCGCCAGTGATGTATCACTCAAGATAAAGACCGGCGTGCTGTAGTTGCGGGCGATTCGGGCCGCTTCGATGGCGATGTAAAAACAATCTTCTACCGTTGCAGCCGCGAGGACGACACGCGGGCTGTCGCCGTGTCCACCGTAAATTGCCTGATGCAAATCGCTCTGCTCGACATTAGTTGGCAATCCTGTGCTCGGTCCGCCGCGTTGGATGTTGCAAATAATGAGCGGGATTTCCGCCATTGAAGCCCAGCCGATCGCTTCGGTTTTGAGCGAAATTCCCGGCCCGGCGCTGCCCGTTACCGCTAGGTATCCAGAATAAGAAAACCCGAGCGCGATCGAGACCGCGCCAAGTTCGTCCTCGGCTTGCACGAAAATTCCGCCGTACTTCGGCAGCTCGCGGCGCAATGTTTCCATCACCGATGACCAGGGCGTAATCGGATAACCTGCGCCATAACGCACCCCCGCGGCGATCAATCCGTAAGCGAGCGCCTGATTCCCATCCATCGTGATTTGCGCGCGTCCGTCCGTTTTAGGGACGTGCTCAAATCGATATTGGTGCGTCAGTACCTTGCCGACCGGATAGGCATAGCCCGCTTGAAACGCCATCAAGGCGGTATTGACGATGCTCTCATTTTTGCCGGCGAATTTTTCGGTAATGATTTTTTTTAGCTTCTCAACATCGAGACTGAAAATTTTTGTGATAAGACCGAGAACGAAAATATTTTTGCCTTTGTCCTTGGCCGTCCCGCCAAGAGCCTCAACCGTCAGTCCGGTAATGGGCACGCCGACGTAAACGAAGCGTTTGTCATCGAGGTTGGGCTCAACGTTGTCCGAATCGTAAAGCACCACTCCCCCTTCGCGCACGAAGTCGATGTGGTCCTGGTAACTGTGTTGATAGAACGCGACGAGAAAGTCCGCTTCGTCGCCCGCCGATAACACTTCGCCCGAACCGATTCGCACCTGGAAGATCGACGGCCCGCCCGAAATCGTGGCCGGGATCGTCATATAAGTCATGACGTCCTGGTCGCTGCGACCGGCGAGGCGAGCGAGAAATGCGCCGGCGGTTTGAATTCCATCCTGCGAATTTCCAGCGAGGCGAATAACGGCGTCTTGAATGCTTTCCGGCCGAAGATCCGCGCGCTCTGGACCCAGCGCGTGGGGCGCGATGCCTGCTTCGGGAGCAATAGGGGATGGACTGATAGGGTCGGCCATTTGGTAAAACTCGACCGTCAATTTCAGGCAATATTCCCGTTTTGCCAGAGCAAATTCCTGTAGCCGGAGCCGATGGGCGCGCCTTGTTGATCATCGCGCGGCGGAATGACCGTTCTACCTTCCGGACGCGAGTCCCAGTGACATTGAATAGGAAGTTAACCGCGCAATGTTCGTTCTGCAGTTTTCTGTAATTTTCATTGCGTGTCATCTTGAGCGAAGCGAAGGACCTCGCAAAGTTCGAGTGTATCTGCGAACTTCGTGAGGTTCCTCGCCGTCTACGCGGCTCGGGATGACGGATCTTTGGAGCGCTGCGAATTTTCCAGATCTTGCGCGTCTGCCGCACTTTTACTCGGCATCGCCCGGCAGAGCAGCCGGTCCACCTCGAGCTCTCGCGGAACCAGGCAGCCGATATGTGGATCAGGCAGTCGTGCCAGTCCGGCTCGGACCTCGATGCCAAACCAAGGCGCCGAAGCCGCGCTTGCTACCGCACCTGTAGCCGCGATCGCTGGCCGCGGTTTCACCCCTTAGGGTTTCACTGCCTCAGCCGCCGACTTGGAATCATCCGCCGCCGGCTTTCCTTCCAGACCGCGCCGCTTCAGCAACGGCTCGATATAAGGATCGCGCCCCACAAAATTCTTGAACAAACTCAGCGCATCGGCCGAACCACCGCGACTGAGCAATGTTTGCCGGAAGCGATCGCCATTCTCGCGCTTCAATCCTCCATGTTCTTTGATCCATTCCACGGTGTCGGCATCGAGCACCTCGCTCCAGATGTACGAGTAATATCCCGCGGAATAGCCTCCGGAAAAAGCGTGCGAGAAATATGGGCTGCGATAGCGAGGTGGCACTGGTGGAAAATCGACCCCGGCTTCGCGTAGCGCGGCCGCCTCAAAAGCCAGCGCATCCTTGGGTACTTGCGGTGGATTGATCTGATGCCAGGCTTGATCGAGCAGTGATGCGGCAAGGTACTCAGTCGTCTTGTAACCTTGATTGAACTTCTCGGCCGCAACCACCTTGTCAAAAAGCGACTGTGGGATCGGTTCCCCGCTCTTGTAGTGTTTGGCGAAGTTCTTCAATACCTCTGGCCAACTTGCCCACATCTCGTTAACTTGCGATGGATATTCGACAAAATCGCGCGGCACGCTTGTTCCACTAAATCGCGGATACTTCACATTCGAAAACATTCCGTGCAAGGCATGGCCGAATTCATGAAAAGCAGTTCGTACTTCATCATGAGTCAGCAGGGTCGGCTCGCCTGGCGGCGGTTTCGGGATATTCAGGTGATTGGCCACGACCGGTTTGGTCCCGAATAACTCGCTTTGCTGCACATAAGCGGTCATCCACGCGCCGCCGCGCTTGGAGGGGCGCGCATAGTAATCGCCGAGAAAAAGCGCCAGTGGTTGACCATCGGCATCATAGACTTCAAATACGCGCACGTCCGGCTGATATACGGGAAGATCATGCCGCTCCTTGAAAGTCAGACCATAAAGTTTACCGGCGGCAAAGAACACACCATCGACCAGAACATGATTTAACTCATAGTAAGGTCGCACGTCCGACTCATCGAATTGATAGCGCGCCTTGCGTACCTTCTCGGAATAGAAATCCCAGTCCCAGGAAGCGATCTGGAAGCCGCCTTTTTCCTGATCGACGGTCTTCTGCATGTCAGCTGCCTCGCGGTGAGCATTGGCGACTGCGGGCACCGTCAGGTCGGCTAGAAGCTTGTTTACGGTCGAAACATCTTTCGCTGTCTGGTCTTCCAGCTGATAGGCGGCATGGTTTTCGTAACCGAGCAATTTGGCGCGTTCCTCTCGCAATTGTGCGGTCCGAAGAACGACCTCGCGCGTATCAAACGGTCCCTCCTTACTATTACGGGAGAGCGAGGCCTGCATGATGCGCTCGCGCAAGGCACGGTTTTGCAACGAGCCAAGCAGCGGCTGGCCAGTCGTATTCTGTAAGCGCAGCACAAACTTCCCTTCCTTGTGCTCGTCTTTAGCAGCAGCGCTCGCCGCTGCGATCTGGTTATCGGAAAGGCCGGCCAGATCTTCCCGGCGATCGACGACAATCGACGAGGCATTTTTTTCCTTGAGGACGTTCTGGTCGAATCGAGTTTGGAGCGTCGCAAGTTCGGCGTTGATCTTCTTTAGCTTCTCCTTGTCCGGATCCGATAGCTTCGCGCCCGCACGCACGAAATCCTTATAGTAACGCTCCAGCAAATAACTCGATTCTGGATCGAGTCCGAGCTTTTCCCGATTGGAATAAAGCTCCTGGATGCGCGCGAAAAGTTTGCTGTTTAGAAGAATGGCGTCGCGATGCGCCGATAACTTCGGAGCGAGTTCAGTC
>QHPM01000024.1 GCA_003219095.1 Verrucomicrobiota bacterium | reverse complement strand
GCCCAGAGTCCGGAAAACCAAACGATGATGGATTCGTTCGGGAAATGGAATTTTTCCACGAACTACATCGACGAAAAAGCCAATCCCGAGCAACGCAAAGCGTTGGAAGCAATTGCGGCCGCCGTCCTGCCTTCGAACAATGGCTCGAAGAATTTCAAAACGGTTTACGTTCCAATCACGCGTAAAATCGAAGGCAAAGATCACATCATTACCATCGGAAACGTAGCCACCTTTAGCGGCCATTTGGTTGAAGGTGGTCTCGGCGGTTCGTCGAAGATCACCAATCCGCCGGGCGCAGATCCCCTTCATCATCAGTACGCGCAGGGCAAGACGACGAAAATGACGTACAACGATACTGATCAGAATTGGGATTGGACAGATACGAATTACATGCTGGGAACTTTCACCGTCGACAGCGAGCAGTACTCGAAGTATGCGGCCGGCTTAGCGCAGAAAATGGCGAAGAAAGAAAAGACGGAAAGCGAGGAGAAGAAATAATTTTATGGTGTTGGGTTGATGTTCGTTTGGCGAAAGCGAGCCAGCACAGTCTGGCTCGCAGCCAACGAGGCGGCGGTGCGCGAAGTTACGGGCCAGCGGCTCGCCGTTATTTCCAGACCAGGTGGCAAAACTGCAATTGCGGAAATTGCCGGCAGCAGTCGGCGCGATTTGGAGAGAATTCGCTCCCGCTTTGGCGGAACGATCGACAAATTGCCCCGCGACTGGTTGAAGAAATTTTCGCGCCCTCAAAAATCGAAGTCGCTGAAGATCGGGAAGCGGCTAGTGATTGCAAGAAGCGGCGGTCTCCAGACCGCCGTTTATAATAAATCGGCGGCTGGGAAGACGCCGCTCCTTGTTATACCCGCGGGGGCTGCGTTTGGGACCGGTGAGCACGCAACGACGGCGATGACTTTGCGCTTGCTCGAGAGAACGACCCGCGGTTGGAGAGCGGGATGGACGCTGCTCGATCTTGGGACGGGTTCGGGAATTCTTGCGTTGGCGGCGGCACGCTTCGGTGCGAAACGCGTGATTGCGATCGATCACGATCCGGTGGCAATCGCGACCGCGAGAGCAAACGCGCGGCGAAACAAGATCGATAACATCGATTTTCGGGTCGCCGACGTGCGGCGGCGGAAATTCCCGCGAAGCATCGAAATCATCACCGCGAACCTGTTCAGCGAATTGCTAATTGAGATTCTGCCAAGACTAAAACGCGCTCAATGGTTGATTCTTTCAGGTATTTTGCGCGAACAGGAGGCGGAGTTGGTCCGCGCGCTGAAGCGAAACGAGATCGCGATTGCGGAAACGCGGCGATGCGGGAAATGGAGCGCGGTTATAGCGGGTCAGGCCGAGTCAATCAAAGAGCGGCGGCTTCCAATCCGCCGATTTACAAAAAACGGCGTCCTGGAGACCGCCGCTTCTTGACGCGCTCGGGATGGCGAAAGGGAAAAGGGAAAGAATTTGACGCCATGAGCGCCAACCCGCATTTTCTCCGGCTCAGGCGACTTCGATTCCACCTGCAGGTAGGCGGTTTAATCAGGGCCGCCGGAGAAATTTATGCAGGAGCTTTCCTACGCCATCGTGACGCCTTATTCGATGCGCAAATCGCGCACCGGCGGAATCGTGTCCCGGCTGATTTCGCGTACCGGACTCGACATCGCGGCGGGGCGAATGTTCGCGCCCAGCGCAGAGCTGGTGAAACGCTATGCCGAAACGATTGTAACGGAAACGGAATCCCGGCACCGCGCGACGCAGGAGCTGATTCGCGAATACGTGCGCCGAAATTTTACCGGCAGGATCAACGATCAACAACCGCGTGTCCTTTTCCTCGTCTTTCGCGGCGAGGACGCGGTGGCCAAGGTTCATCGCACTGTCGGTCACATCGTGAATGAGCGAACAAGCGGCGAAACAATTCGCGATACTTTCGGCGACTACATCGCGGATGAAACCGGCAGGGTCACGTATTTCGAACCCGCGGTGCTGACTGCAATTCAACCCGAGCAGGTGGAACGTGACCTAAAGCTATGGGCTGAATTCTCGGAGACGGATGGGGGGATTTTGGAAAAGGTGATCGAGCATCCGGCCGGTGCCAAGATTGAAAAGACACTCGTTCTGATCAAACCGGACAACTTCAAATTTCCAAACTTGCGACCCGGCGGCGTGATTGAGGTTTTTTCCCGCAGCGGGCTTTACATCATTGGATTCAAGGTTCATCGCATGAGCGTGGCGCAAGCGGAAGAATTTTACGGGCCAGTCATGCCGGTATTGCAGGAAAAACTCGGAACCGAAAAGGGTCGGGACGCGTGGGAAGACATTGTGGAATTCATGTCCGGCGGACGGCCAAGCCAGATCGCGTCAGCGCAGAAGGACGAACCCGGCACGGAAAAATGCATCGCAATTGTTTATCAAGGCGAAGACGCGGTACAAAAAATACGCGAAGTGCTCGGTCCGACCGATCCGAGCAAGGCGCCACCGGGTTCAATCCGAAAAGAGTTTGGCCAAACCATCATGATCAACGCCGCGCACGCCTCCGACTCGATTGAAAATGCGCGGCGCGAAATGAAGATCGTGCAGATTGACAAGAACAATTTTAAACCGCTGATTGACGATTTTTACCGCCAGAAATAATAAATTATGACTACTACTACTCCCATGGAAATCTCAGGTCGCGCCGCCCAACTCACCCCCTCTCTCACCCTCAGCATCGACGCCAAAGCCAAGGCGATGAAAGCGGAGGGAATCGACGTTTGCGGATTTGGCGCGGGCGAACCGGACTTCGATACGCCCGAGCACATTAAACATTCCGGAGTTGCGGCAGGCGATCGCAGAAAAATTGGCAGCGGACAATGGGCTCAATTACAAACCGACGCAAGTGGTGGTGAGCAACGGAGCGAAGCATGCCTGTTACAATGCCATTCTCGCGACTTGCCAGCCCGGTGATGAAGTAATTATTCCGGCTCCCTATTGGGTGAGCTATCCCGATATGGTGAGATTGGCCGGGGCAGAGGCCGTGATCATTCCAACGAGCGAGCGCAACGGCTGGAAAATGCGCGCAGAAGATTTTGAGAACGCGATGACGCCCCGCACGAAAATGTTGATTTTGAATTCGCCTGGAAACCCGAGCGGCTCAGTCTATACCCGCGAAGAAATGGAAGCACTGGTCGACATCGCCGCGGGCGAAGACATTTACATTTTATCGGACGAAATTTACGAGAAACTTGTTTATGATGATGTGAAACACGTCAGCATCGCATCGCTTTCGAAGGAAGCGTACGATCTCACTCTCACCGTCAACGGTTTTAGCAAATCATACGCGATGACGGGCTGGCGGCTTGGTTATCTGGCGGCGCCGGAGGCAGTGGCGAAAGCGGTTGATTCCATTCAAAGCCATAGCACGGCGAACCCATGCTCCTTCGCGCAGCGGGGCGCGCTCGCAGCCCTCAAGGGCGATCAGCAGCCGATTGCGGACATGCGCGATGAATTCGATATGCGCCGCAACTACATGTTTGATCGCATTTC
Organism: Verrucomicrobiota bacterium; assembly: GCA_003219095.1. Taxonomy (GTDB): domain Bacteria; phylum Verrucomicrobiota; class Verrucomicrobiia; order Chthoniobacterales; family UBA10450; genus AV69. The sequence goes on along the minus strand of QHPM01000024.1, from coordinate 5,071 downwards.
CAAGATTCCGAATGTGACTGCGGTCAAACCGCAAGGCGCCTTTTACGTGCTCGTGAATATCAGCCAGCTTGGGCTGACCTCGCAAAATTTTGCCGATCGCCTGTTGAGTAAAGCGAATGTCGCGGTCGTGCCCGGTGCGGCCTTCGGCGACGATCGTACCGTTCGGCTCAGCTACGCGACCAGCATCGATGTCATCAAGAAAGGACTCGATCGCTTTCAGGATTTTTGCCGGACGCTCTAGCCGACGCAGACAATGGAGTGATGGAGTTGTGGGATAAGCGCTTTATTGCCGCATTATTCCAACACTCCATTTGAATCTTGTGCCCGGCTCGCTGGCCCTCGTTCTTCACGCGCATCTGCCCTTCGTGCGGCATCCGGAGCACGAATTCTTTCACGAAGAAAACTGGCTCTTCGAAGCGATCAGCGAGAGCTACGTCCCGCTCCTGCAAATGATGCAGCGCCTGCTCCGCCGAGGCGTTCGTTTCAAAATCACTCTTTCGATTTCGCCCACCCTGTGCGCCATGCTAAGCGATCCACTCTTGCGGGACCGCTACAGCAGACATCTTGATCTGCAGGGCGCATTGGCGGAGCGCGAATGCGAACGCAATCGCGCTGAGAAAAATCTGTTGTCCCTCTCGGAGTTCTACCGTGAATTTTTTGCGGAGACACGGCGCACTTTTGTCGAGGAATGGGATTGCGATCTGCTTGGAGTTTTTCGGCAGCTTCGCGGGACTGGCGCGGTTGAAATAATCGCCGGGGCGGCGACGCACGCGATTCTTCCGATCTTGCAGCGATCGCCGGATGGGTTTTGGCTGCCGGAATGCGCCTACTTCTCCGGCATCGCAAAGTCGTTGCAGGCGGAAAATATTCGCTGGTTCATCGTCGACGCGCATGCGCTCGAGCAGGCACTGCCGCCGGCGCGGAGGGGAACCTTTGCGCCCTGTTTTACCAAAGCCGGACCAGCTGCTTTCGCTCGCGATATTCAGGCCAGCCGTCAGGTTTGGAGCGCGCAACAAGGTTATCCCGGTGACCCGGCATATCGGGATTTCTATCGCGACCTGGGTTTCGATTTGCCAGCCGAGGAGCTTGCACCGTTGCTCAGAAACAACTTTACCGGAATCAAATATCATCGCGTCACCGGTCGCGACGTTGCGAAACAAATTTATGATCGCGTGGCTGCGGAAGAAATGGCCCGCCGGTATGCCCATCATTTTGTCGAGCGATGCGTCGCCGAACTTCAAGGTCTGCAAGCGGATGATTGGAATCCAATTATGACGGTGCCGTTCGATGCCGAACTTTTCGGGCATTGGTGGTTTGAGGGGCCAATCTTCCTTGAGCACGTAATTCTGGCGGCAGCGGAAAACAAATTACCGCTGACCACGCCGAGCGAATTTCTCGAGCAAAATGCGACCCAGCAAGTGACGAAGCCAGCGACATCGAGCTGGGGTGATCAAGGTTTTCTCGATGTCTGGCTTGATCGGAAATGCGGCTGGATCTATCCGCATCTGTTCACGGCGAACAACCGCATGACCACGCTGGCAAAATCGCGCGGCCGCAAAGCAACGGCTGACGACGACCGTGTCCTGCGCCAACTCGCGCGCGAGCTCCTGCTCGCGCAATCCAGCGATTGGGCGTTTCTCATTCGCAACGGCACCGCAAAAGATTACGCGACGAAACGAGTGACCGATCATCTTTCACGCTTCCAAAAACTGGCGGAGCAGTTCGAGAAAAAAAATATTGATACTGAATTTCTCGCGCAGTGTGAAGAAAGCGATAATTTGTTTCCGCATCTGAACTGGCGTGTTTTCTTATAATCGAGCAGTGTTGCCCAAGAGATCTGTCACCCCGAGTCGCGCAAGACGACGAGGGACCTCCCAAACTCCGGACTTCGTTCGCGATATGGAGAGATCCTTCGGTCCGAGCCGGACTGGCATTGTCTGCGCGGCTCAGGATGACACCCTTCGGTGGAGCCGCGTAATTTCGAAGATCTCGGACTAATACCCTCGACTTCGCTCGACATGACAAAAACGGTCCTAGCGCTAACGATCGGGTTCTTGGTTATCTCATGCTTGCACGCGCAAGAAACTTCACCCTCACCCTGTCCGAGTGCGACCGCGGCACGATCGGCTCGGATCAGTTTCGTGCCGCCGCCGCTCGAGGGAAAAGTCAGCCTCGGCGTCTACAACGAGTGGGGTCAACTGGTGCGGGTGTTACACCAGGAAGCGGAGTTCGATGAGTTCACCATCGGGGCCGACGCGCTTAGCACGAAATGGGACGGCAAGGATGATTACGATTACGATTTGCCGGCGGGAAAATATTCTGCCCGCGGCTTCCTTGTCGCGCCGATGAAGATCGGAGCCGAAACAATTACCAGCGCTGATGCCGCCCCGCCGGGAGCCAGTTCCATCCGGATCAAGTTAGTAGCGAATCCGTTAGAGAATAACGAGCGTCCAACTGTCGATATCACTGCAGGTTTTGATGACGATGATGTTTATTTGCAAACAATAGATGGCCTGCCATTGGTCACAGTCATAAAGCGACAGGACGCGAAAAGCGTGTCGCTGGTCGCGGGGCGCGACAATAAAAACGTGATCGTTTTCCTTAGTAACGGTGCGAATGCCCGCCAGGTTGAAGTCAGCGGCATTACCAAAATGATGGCTTTCGACTGTGGCCCGTTTGAATTGAACCCGCCTCGTTTCTTGCAGCACATACCCGCACGCACACAATTCAGCGGGCGGAGAGCCCGCTGGGCGCACAGGCAGGAATGCCTGTGTTCCGGCTCCGCCGGAGCGGCGCCCTACCAAGAATGCTCGAAAAGGAAAGGCGAGCGAACGCTCATCACCTTTATCAACCCATTTGCTAGTCAGCGCGCCAATTCTTTGTTAGTTAGCGCGCGATGACTGCCGAGCTTCAACATACGCTTGCCAAATCCGCTGGATTCAGTGGCACTTCTTTGCACACCGGCGAAAAGGTGACGCTCAAGTTGCAGCCGGCGCCGATCGATCATGGGATCAAATTCAAGCGCAAAGATCTGGCGGACGAGCCGACCATTGACGCGAACATCGCAAACCTGAAGACGGTCGAACGCGCCACCACTATCGGCGAAGGGGCAGTCCGCGTGCACACAGTCGAGCACGTGCTTTCCGCCTTAAGCGCGATGGGGGTGGATAACGCGATCATTGAGATGGACGCGAACGAGCCGCCGATCGGCGATGGCAGCGCCGCGCCTTACGTAGAGGTGATCAAGAAAGCGGGAACGGCCGCGCAGGAAGCGCCGCGTCGATTTTTTGACGTCCGCGAACCGATTCATGTCGAATCAAAGAGCGGTTCCCTCCTCGTGCTCCTGCCCGATGAGAAGTTTCGTGTCTCCTGTACCCAGGCAGGACCGAACAATCGCTTTACCCAATTTTTCTCGGGCGAAATTTCGCCGGCACTTTACGAACGCGAAATTGCGCCGGCACGCACCTTTGTCTTCTACGAGGAAGTCGCCTCCTTGATGGAGAAGAATCTGATCAAAGGGGGAAGTTTGGAAAACGCGATCGTGGTTCGTGGCGACGCTGTCCTGAGCAAGGAACCGCTGCGTTTTGCAGGTGAATTCGCGCGGCACAAAATTCTCGACATCATCGGTGACCTCGCGCTCATCGGCACTCTCATACGTGGTCATGTCATTGCGGTCAAACCGGGACACGCCGCCAACGCGGAGCTGGCGAGGGCGATCGTTAAACAACACGCCAAGGTCACGGCGCTTTCCGTTCCCCGGACCTTTCCGCCGGGAGAAGGCGGTCTCGATATTAATCAAGTGATGGAGATTCTACCGCATCGCTTCCCATTTCTGATGGTCGATCGCATCCTCGGTTTCGAGGGGGAAACGAAATGCACCGGGATGAAAACAGTAACGGTGAACGAACCGTTTTTCGCCGGCCATTTTCCCGGCCATCCCGTTATGCCTGGCGTTCTTCAGGTCGAAGCGATGGCGCAGGTGGCGAGCATTTTATTGATGAAGCTGGCCAAGAGCGCGAGTCGAATCGGTTATTTTATGAGCGCGGACGAAGTAAAATTTCGCAAACCAGTTTTTCCAGGCGACACCCTTTTCATTCACGCGGAATTGATCAAAGCGCGCAGCAATCGGCTGGCGAAAGCACATTGCAGTTGCGTGGTGAACGACGCCGTCGTTTCCGAAGGCGATCTCATGTTCACGTTCCTCGATAAATGAGGTGAATGACGAAACACAAATGGTCCGAGCCGGACTGGCGTTGAATGACGAAGGAATGCCCGAGCGCGACTGTCGAAAACCGTCGTCATTCGTCATTCGTCATTCGTCGTTTTAATCATGAGTGGCGTCGAAATTCACCAAACTGCGATCGTTGATTCAAAAGCAGAGCTGGACGCGGGCACAATCGTCGGTCCGTATTGCATTGTCGGCCCCGGCGTCGTGCTGGGCGAAGGATGCTGGCTGCAACACCACGTGACACTTGCCGGGCCGATGCGAGCAGGCACAAAAAATAAATTTTATGCCTACTGTTCGATCGGTCAGCAGACTCAGGATTTAAAATATGCCGGCGAACCGACCTACCTCGAAATCGGCAATGAAAATACCTTTCGCGAATTTTGCACGGTCAATCGCAGCACCAAAAGCGACGGCAAAACGCGGGTTGGCAATCGCGGAAATTTTCTCGCTTACAGCCACATCGGACACGATTGCGTTGTCGGCGATTCGGTGGTGTTCTCGAACAACGGCACGCTCGCTGGGCATGTTGAAGTGGGCGACCACGCCGTCATGGGCGGACTCACCGCCGTGCATCAATTTTGCCGGCTCGGACGATTCGCGATCACCGGTGGTTGCTCCAAGATCGTCCAGGATGTCCCGCCATTCTTGATTGCGGACGGAAATCCGGCCGAGATTCGCGGAGTCAATTTGATCGGACTCGAGCGCGCGGGCTGTGCACCCGAAAGCGTTAAAGCGATCAAGGAAGCGTTTCGTTTGATTTACCGATCGAAATTAAACACGCGCCAGGCAATCGAAGCCGTGCGCAACCAAATCGAACCGCGCAAAGAGATCAGGCAGTTGATC
>QHPM01000023.1 GCA_003219095.1 Verrucomicrobiota bacterium | reverse complement strand
ACTACGATGTCGCCTGGGCGCGGGCGCGAAAAATTGAAATGATCTCTTCGGCCGAGCTGGCGTTGGCGAGCTGCTCGCGCACACTGCGGTCGTTCAAAAATTTTGCAATGGAGGCGAGAGTGCGCAGATGCGTTTGAAACTGATTTTTGGGAACGATGAAAAGGACAACAAACTTCACTGGGGCATTGTCGAGTGCGTCGAACTCGATCCCGGCGCCGGACCGGCCAAAGGCCGCCACCACTTTTTCCAGCCGGTCCGATGAGCAGTGCGGGATGGCAATACCAAAACCGATACCTGTGCTCATGGTTTCTTCGCGTTGTTTGAGCGAAGCGAGAATTCCGTCACGATCTTCCGGTCTGATTTGGCCACGCGCGACCAGCAAATCCATCAACTCAACGATAGCGTCCCAACGCTCGGTCGCCTTCATTTCAGGAATGATTTGATCAGCGGAAAGAAGCTCAGCCAGCGACATGCAGACTCCAGTGGAGCGGGAAGCTTATCGTGCGGCCTTAGGATGACAAGGTCGATTTGGTGGTGACGATTGTCGTTAATTCGCGGGAGCGTCTTGCACTGCGCCAGTCCTCTGGCGCTTTGTTGTAGCCGGCATCGGTGATGCCGGATTCCTTCCGACGATGAGCAATCCGCCGGGATCAACGATCCCGGCTACAAGTTCGGAGGCACCCGCTTGCTCTAACTTAGGGCGCGAACTAGCAGCTCCGTCATCCCGAGCGACAACGCCAGTCCGGCTCGGGACCGAGGAACCTCACATTTCTTCAGAAAATCACACAAGTCGAAATAGCGGTTCGCCAGCTGAAATTCCCCCTCGCGACCACCTCAGACAGCGACAAATCTCCCCAAATTCGTAGACTGCGAACTATCGGAGAGGTCCCTCGTTCCGCTCGGGGTGATAGAGCGCGCGAACTAGGCGCCTACGAGGGCCCGCGCAGTTTATAATTGAGCCGGCGCGAAAGGAGCCAGCGGACGCCAAACATGTCGATGGTGGCGCGGAGAGCGCGGTCGCCCAGCCCGTATTTGCTTTGGCCAAAACGACGCGGGCGATGATTTACCGGAATCTCAACCAGCCGATACCCCGCTCCTTTTAGCAGCGCGGGGATGAAACGGTGCATGCCCTTGAATGGCACAAGCGCAGCAATGCAATCCCGCCGCATCGCCTTCAGGGTGCAGCCAGTATCGCGAACACCGTCCCGCGTGAAACGGCTGCGGACAAAATTAGCGACGCGACTGGTGACGCGTTTCAGCAAGGTGTCCCTGCGCTGCGCGCGATACCCACACACCAGATCGGCGCCGCGCGAAATCTCCGCCAGCAAGCGGGGAATATCGGCCGGATCATTTTGCAAATCGCCATCGATTAAAACCGCGACCTCGCTGCAGACCGCCTGCAGACCAGCGAAAAGAGCCGCGCTTTGTCCCGCATTTTTTTCGAAGCGCAGAACCCGGGTCCGCGGATCGGCGGCGAGTCGGGCAACCGTTTCGTCCCGCGAACCATCGTCCACAAAAATGATTTCGTAATCGAGCCCGGTGAGTGCGTCGGCCAATTCGCGCTGTAAGATCGCCACGCTCTGCTCTTCATTGTAGAGCGGAACAACGACCGAGACGTTGCTCATAGCGGCAGCGTCCGATAGCGCAGGCAAAGGTAAACGTCCCAGGTGCGAATAACCCTTCCGAAACGCCGCACTTCGATCCTGGCGACACGATCAACCCAGGAAAAACCGGCCTGAAGATTATGCGGAATTCTTTTGCGCCCTGCGTCCTGGACGTAGAGAGCGCTCCGCCCGGTAAATAAATTGACGCCGCTTTCTTCGGTGTAGGTCTGGTCTTCCGGATTTGGCGTGCCGGGCGGGCGCTCGACAAATTCGTCATACCGCGGCCAGAACGAAAATTGATTCACCACGTCCTGGGACTCGACGATGTAACAAGGTGGGTGGCCCGGCCCTTCGATGCGTTTATCGTGCAAATAAAATGCGATCTCGGAGGCGCGATCGCGTTCGTCGGCGATGAGGAAAAATTTTTCCTGCGTGTCTCGCTCGAACTCGATACGAAAGTCTTCCAGAGCGAAAACGGCACTTTTCCAGCCGCGCATGCCATCAGATGGATCACGCCGCTTAATTTCAATCCCGATACTCCGCAGGATGTCGCTATCTAAAGCCAGTACGCTCATGATTAATCCCAGGCCAAGGCCGCAAGCAGCGAGAGATCGCCAGATCTGTTTTGCCTCCAAATGCGGCCGCCAGAAAGCGACCGCGAGCAAAGCAAAACTGGGAAAAGCGAGTGCGTCCCAATTCGGCGCGGCCGCTTTATTGAACGAGAGCAGTGCATAAAATGCGAAGACCGGAAGGCCAAACCACATCAGAAAAAGCCGGCGCGGCTGCTGTTGCGAACGTTTCCATAGTCCGATTACCGCGATGGCCAGGCCGAGAAAAAGCAGCGGCGAATAGACAATAAAATGTTCCCCGATAAACGAGAGAAACTCCAGCGGATGAAAACCGACACCCTGGTTAACGCCGCCGCGCGATTTTAGATGCGCGATCGTCGCCCAGGCGCGTTCCTGGTTCCATCGGACCGGCGGCACACAAAAGGCCGCGAAAATTAGGAGCATGAGATAAAAACCGGGCCGCCGAAATTCGACCCGCAGTTTCGGCATCAGCGCGAGAATGACGATGACCGAGAGCAGCGCAAATACATTGGTGTATTTGCAGAGGAATCCGAGACCGATAAGAACGCCGGTCAGAAGCCAGTGCC
>QHPM01000022.1 GCA_003219095.1 Verrucomicrobiota bacterium | reverse complement strand
GGCTCTGAGCGTCGATGACGCACAAGCTCGAATCGCCGCGATTTCCAATATAGACGACGCCGTCCCCGACACTGACCGCTGTTGGCCCTAATGGAACTTTTCGACCGCGCAGCTCGATCTCACCGGTCTTGAATCCAGTCACCTGTGAGACAGCGTCGGAATTTTCGTCGATTACATCTACGTTGCCGGTGTTGCTGGCCGGCACCCACAATTTTCCTGTCGAGCGATCATAGGCAAAATAGTCGAGTGCAACGACGCCGCTTGCACCGGGCAAGGAGATCGGGGCGAGCCCATAATCCGAGACAACCTTATGGGCATTCAATTGCATTGCGGTCAAAAAAATGGTGAGCGACGCCACCGCACGGAGCATCACAAGCTTTACCTTCTTACCTGATGAACCATGGCCAACTTGTGAGATGGACGGCGATGAATTATTTGATCTCATAACGGCGAATCTCCGCTTGTTGTGAACCGCGATGTGGAACAGCGACAAATAAGCTGTCTCGCTCGGGCACGAAAAGTCCGGTGCGTGCGCCGTCCGCCGTATCGATCTTTGCCAGGGGCTTATAGGTGTTAGCATCCGCTTGCTCGATGATGTCGATCTTACCGGCTCCGCAGATGGCGTAGATGCGATGTCGCTTGCCGTCGTAGAAAACGTCATCGGGATCGCCGGAGATGTCGATCTTCGCAACCACGTCGCCCGAATCTGTGTTGAGTACGACAAACTTGGATGGTAAGCGGCATCCGATAAATAGTCTGTGATTGGCTTCATCAAGTGCCATTGGGAAATTTCCAAAGGCTAGATCTGTTTTCCATGTATTGATGACTTTGCCCTTGTCGCGATCGATTACCGCCACATGCCTAGCGTTGGGAACATTCACGAAAATACGCTTTCCCTGTTTCTCCAACTCGAAAGCTTCGGGATGCGCAGTAAGTTTGGTTGAGCCGATTTCTTTGCCATCTACGGGGTTGACGATGGCGATGCCTCCGCTGCCAAAGCCCACGTAAATTCGCTTCGATGAATCGTCGTAACGAACATTGTCGGCATCGTCTTTAAGATCTAGTTCTCCAAATATAGACGAGACCCTGTGGTGATCCGAGACCGCTGATCGTGCGGACGCGCTCCCCTTTTCGCAAATCGAGCACTTCAACCGTGTTGTTGCCGAGCGCGCACACGAACAATCTTTCGTTCGCGGCGTCGAGATCGAGGTGATCGATCCGTCCTTCCACTCCGGGGAGCGAAATCGTCTGCTTCAGTTGAAGCCCCGCGCCTTCCGAGTCGGTGGCCGCGAGATAATTGCCGGCTAACGCGATAATGATGGCGAGAACTAAATGTTTCACCTGGCTCCGTAAGTGAAATTGTCGACCCGATCGATAGTGCCGCCGCTTTACTTGGCCGCCGTTGTACTTACGCCGGACAAGCCGGCGGTCAGAAGCGCCCCTTGAATTGCTTCCGCCAGTTCTTTGGCTGGACCTCTGCCCCAATAGTGGAAAAACAAAATGCGCGGCTGTTCATGTGTCATGTGCGAGTGAATAGCGACGATGTTAATTCCGCCGGCGCGGATCGCTTTGAGCGCAGGTTGCAGTTCATCTTCGCTGACGGCAAAATCTCCGTCGACCACCGCGTTGTCATCGCTGCCGGCAAAGGCCATCCACGTGTTCACCCCCATCGCATTGCCAATCTTGACGCCGTGCATCGACGCCGGGTGGCCGATGGTGAATTTCACCATTCCATTGTTGGCTTCGCCGCTCATGGCGAAGACTTTGTTTAGCGGTTCCGCCGAAATCGAATTTTTCTCCGGCAACGCAGTTCCGCCGAAGGCATCTTTCGGTTCCGGATTCGCCGCGCGAACTTCTTTGATCTTGTCGTAAAGCTTGCGCACCGCAGTCGCGAGCTGCTCGGTCGTTCCCTGGCCTTCGATGTGCATGAAATAAACCTTTGGGTGGTCGAAGAAGAAGTGATTGTGCAGCGCGGTAACCCTCAAGCCATTGTCGAGCGCGGCGGACATCACTGGATTTGCTTCATCTTCAAAAAGGACGGTGTCGCCCATTATCATGGCTTCAGTGTGCGAACCCTGCGTAAATGCCGCCCAAGTCCCGAGGCCCATAAACGGCGGCATAGTCCAGCCATCGACCACGATCTTTACGTCGTCGCGGGGGAGAGTGACCTTATAAACGCCTTCCTTTTCGTTGAGTTTGCCTTTGAGTCCGGTCAAACTGTCGATCTTCGCCGTGTCGAGCGTGCCGGACCCGTATGCAGCAACCGAAAATGAAACCGCTGCCGCAAAAAACAGTTTCTTCATTTTGGGAAGTGTCCGGTTCTGGAGCGCCGGAGTGCTTCAGCATCGCGACGGTTTGATTAGTCCTTCTTTTCCTTGTGTTCTTTGCTTTCGTCGTGTTTGTTCAGCACTTTGCCGCTGGCATTGATCTCAACGCCCCATTGTTTCCCGTTCTTTTCGATGACGGCTTCGTAGTTCTTCCCCTCTTTTTCCCAACGAACAATCTTGCCGCCTTTGGCTTCGGCCTCAGCGGCTTGCTGAACCGCAGCCGGAACGTCAGAGCTACTGACGCTTTCTTCCTCGTGCTCTTTCTCTTTGGGCAACACACATGGCGCCGAAACGAAGAGCGCGAGACTGACTGCAACAATGACTGATGTGATGATTGGTTTCATAGTTGTGTATCGCTTCTCCTGAATGGGCTGGATGTAAGCGCAACTGTAAGGTGCAATACGTATTTCAATTTTAAAACATGGACCAAATTCCCTGGCTATTGCTCCTCTATAGCTTGCCGGCGCACCGGAACACAGAACGCGTGGCGGCGTGGCGGCGCTTCAAAAAGATTGGTGCAGTCCAGCTGACGACTTCCACCTATCTCCTTCCGGATCAGCCCACGCATTATGAACACTTTCAATGGCTGACGAAACTCATTCGCGATTCGGGCGGTGACGCTACGCTCGTGCGTGTTCGTGAGATCGAAGGATTGTCGAACGAGAAGTTGATCGAGATGTTTAATAATGCGCGAGACAAGGAATACGCCGCGTTAGGTAAAACGCTGCGCAACTTGGAGCGCGGGAAAAAAGGGCGCGCAGGTATAGCAGACGAATTGGATCGGCTTACACGACAATTTCGCGAGACCCGCGCGATCGATTTTTTCAGTAGCTCGCGGGCGCAAGACATCGAGATGCAGTTGAGGAAGATCGAGCAGACACGCCGGTCGACAGGCGTCCTTCCGAAGGTCGATCCAAAGAACTATCGTGGTCGAATATGGCTCACGCGGCCGCGACCGGAGATCGATCGGGTTGGCTCGGCGTGGCTGATCCGCAAGTTCATAGATTCCGAGGCGCAATTCGCATTTGACACCAACGTTTCGGCTCAACCGGGCGCGGTATCGTTCGACATGCTCGACGCCGAGTTCTCGCATGATGGAGAAGATTGCACTTTCGAGACGCTCACGAAGCGATTCGCTATTCGAGACAAAACGGCTCAGAAGATCGGCGAGATGATTCACGACGCCGATTTAGAGGATGACAAGTTTCAGCGCGTTGAATGTGTCGGGATCGATCGCATCCTCAAAGGTTACGCCAAAGAGGGACTTTCTGACGAAGAAATCTTACGTCGCGGTTTTGACTGTTTCGACGCACTCTACTCGTTTTTGCGGGGCCGATGAATTTTGAGCAAGCGACTCGGCCGCCAACGAGACAGATTGCACCGTCTTTCGCTGAGGCATTTCGTTTT
>QHPM01000021.1 GCA_003219095.1 Verrucomicrobiota bacterium | reverse complement strand
CTCGATCCTTTTCACTAAGCAAACTATTTCGCTTCTCAACGAAATTTATAAGGAGAGTTCCAGTATGACTTGATCGAAATATCATTAGGCGATTGTGACTTTCGGCTGTAGTTTGCAAGCTAAGCAATCGCAGCGTCGACCGACCGCGCCGGTGCCGGCCTTTCCCCTTCTGCGCAAACTGAGAGGTTCATATGATTACTCCAATCCTTAGAAGCAAAGATACGATCGCCACCTGGCTTATCGATACGGCCGGGAACGTGGGGATTTCAATTTCGGATCTTGCTCTGTTAAGGCGAATCCAAAGCCTGATCATTCCAACGTTTCTCAGCACAGAAGAAGCAATGGTGTGGGGTAGTCATCTCAACCCTGAGCAACGCGCAACGCTGCTGGATATACATCGGAGCATGAGCAACGCCGCCCGAGCCGAGGCCGATCCTCAACGCATGGTCAACCTCGCGACGCAGTCGCAACTGATGCGCGAAGCAGTCGAAGCAGCACCCTCCGAGGTCACGGTAGGGTGATTTACAGGTCTAACCCGCCGCGACCCATATGGCCGATACGTGACCCGACCTCCGCTGAAAACCCAAAGACCTAACGACACGCTGATCCGCAGAGAAGTGGGGTCGATCCTCACTTTTAGCACTTTTTGGCGGCACCTTCGCCCGGGTTGCCGCAATAGCATCTGATGAAGAGCTAAAATTGCAGAACCGATTCACGCGCTTTCTTCTCGTTGGCTGCTTTAACCGAGCTTCGTAATCGCGCGCGCCGGGAAGTTCGAGGCGGACAATCATGTTGCTGCACAGCCACAGAATCGCGCCGTCACGCCGGCAGAAGCGACGGGAACGAGGGTTTCCTTTTAGCCGCGCGTTTCAATATTGCGGCGCGTGTCCTGCTCCGCTACGCCGAGGAAGTGAGACAAATACTCCTGCCTATCATGATTGGCACGCTGCTTTCCGGCTCTGCTTTCGCTCAGCAGACGCATAGCTTCGACGTGAAGATCGGGCAGCGAATCAAGTTTCGCGACATGGGAGGGCCGAATGTCGAGCTCATTGTAAACGGCGTCGATCAGTTCGACATCAGCGTCACAGTCATCGACTACGAACACATGCGATTCGTTCGCACGAACGGAAGCTATGGCTATCAGCAACCCGGCGTCACTAACAAACAATTCAAGATCGCCGATCGCGGCGGAACCCAGATCTTCCATCGCGGCGATTGTAGCGTTTACTACGTGCCTGACATGAATACACGCATGAACCACGCAAAGGTCGAAGTGAAGGTCGGCTTATAGGGTGGGGAGAAGCGCGAACTATTATTAGAAGCTTAGGAGTTGGGAAACGCGGGGCGTTTCCGTTGTCGGTTATCAGTTAACTGTTATCAGGAAAGTGGGGAGCGAGAAGCTCGCCACGGCGAGCCCGTCCGAACGGCGGACAGGGAGCTGAGATCGGGGAGCAGAGGCGTAGTCACAGACAGTCTCAGGAATATCCCTCTTCGAGAGCCTGAGCCCGATGGGATTTCGGGTTAACGCTTCATCAGCTGATCATAGATGAGTTGATAGGGATCAGGCTGAAGTCCGAGGTCGCCGCGAAACGGACGATCCAAGGCAAAGATTAAAAAAATGAGCAACCCGATGAAGAGTGCCAGCACGACCACCTGAATTCTCTGTAGTCGCGCATCCTCTACCTGGAAGAAAAACGTTGAACTGAGGCTGACGAGAGCGCCTATCACGATTACAAACCACAACACGCCGGGTAACCCGGTAAGCACCGCATCCAAGCGCAGTCGGCGAGCTTCGATCATCTGGCTGTAGGCCCGAAGGGTTTCGGCATGCAAAAGTTTCTGACCTTCGGTTGCGGGTTCAAAGGTAACCAACTTAGCCTCAAAATCGTTCACCTTTTCCACGCCCCCACTTGGCACCTGGCCGCGCCGCTGCAACGGCCACGCTTCCTGAATCACGTAATCCAGGTATTCACGCAGGTCTTGCCGTAGCTGGGAGCGCAGGGGCTCGGGGTAACCGCCCACGTGCCGGTATAGGACGCCCAGCGCGCTGGCTTCTCCAGAAATGGTTGCCGCGGCTTCC
>QHPM01000020.1 GCA_003219095.1 Verrucomicrobiota bacterium | reverse complement strand
ATCCACTGTTCGCGTTTCGCGCCCTACGTTTGGGCCGGTGCCGGTGGTGTCTTCGGCGGCCATAATGACAAGCCCAGAACTGTGCGATTTGATGAGGAGGGACAATTCGGCTTCACCACCGCAGAAGACGAGAGCCGCTTTGTTGGGCAATTTGGCGGCGGCCTCGAAGTCCGTATCACGCCCCATATCGGTGTTCTGGGAGATTTCAGCTGGAACGTCCTTGACGGTCCCAGCAACAACTTCGGTATGGCGCGGACAGGGTTGACCTTCGCCTTTTAAGAAAAGATCAACATTGCGAACGCCGGCAGGGCCCCTGTGCTGCCGGCGTTTCTTTTTTTGCATTGCCGGTGCCGACAATCTTTTACCAGTTGCGCTCGTTACCGTCTCTGGTAGGGCGACGCTCTACGGCGCTGTGGTGAAATTTCGAATCGGGTGTTAGCCAGCGATGGCTAGTATGTCGTTTTCGTCAAAGGCGCGACGTCAAAACAGCTTGGGGCGTTTGTAGCGAAGAACCAAGGAACGGCGATTTCCAAATCGCCGTCTTAGTTGGTCGGCGGTCTGGAGACCGCCGCTCCTTGTTAGAGAAGTCATCAGTCCCGCACCCAGACCCACCGGCTCCGCAGAGCGTCGCCCTACCACCGCCCGTACGAGCGCAATTGGTAGGGCGAGACTCGGTCGAGCCAGCAAACTCGACCGCGCAGCGTAGAATTTGCGAACCTCGCCGCCACGCTGGAAAGTACAGCCGTGGCGTTTGCATCGATACTCGACAATCTGCCGTTGGAAAAAAGCGACACCGTTCGCTCGTTTTCGGCGCTGATTGCGTCTAAAGACAATGCCGAGCTTGATAGCCTGGCCGGACGGGCACGAGCACTCACCCGTCAGCATTTTGGCCGCACCATGCGGCTCTTCGCACCGCTTTATCTCTCCAATGAATGCATCAACAGTTGCCGTTACTGCGGATTCTCACGCGAAAATCCAATTCTACGCGTTACTCTTTCGGTCGGCGAAGTGGTAAAGGAAGCCCGCCATCTTGCGGCAATCGGTTTTCGACAACTCCTTCTCGTCGCCGGCGAGCATCCAAAATTCGTTAGTCGCGATTATCTCGCCGAATGCGTCCGCGCTTTGCGCGACGATTTTTCCTCGATTTCGATCGAAGTCGCCCCGATGGAGACTGAGGAATACATTCCGGTTGTCGAAGCCGGCGCAGAGGGTCTCGTTGTTTACCAGGAAACCTACAACCGCGTCATCTATGATCAGCTGCACCTGACCGGACCAAAAAAGGATTTTGGCTGGCGCCTGGCATGTCCCGAGCGGGGCTACGAAGCAGGTTTTCGTCGCCTTGGAATCGGCGCGCTGTTTGGACTGGCCCCGTGGCGCGAGGAAGCCATCGCCCTTGCTGCGCATGTCGAATACTTGCTCAAACGCTGCTGGAAATCTTCCCTCACCGTAAGTGTCCCGCGTCTTCGTCCGGCGGCCGGAGAATTTCGCCCACGCTTTCCGATGAACGATCGCGATTTGGTTCATCTGGTATGCGCACTGCGCGTTACTTTCCCGCAGGTCGGGATTGTTCTGAGCACGCGTGAGCCGGCTGCGTTGCGCGATCTGCTCGTTAAGATTGGAATAACAATGATGAGCGCCGGCAGTCATACCGAGCCGGGCGGTTACACCGGTCAGGGCAGGGAGAAAGTCCATCGCACCGTCCGTGGCCGGATTATGCCGCCAGACGTTTCGCCGACCGAGGCGTGCTCGCGGAGGGACGCGCTTCCGCGCGTTCAAGACTCGCCGCGGCGAGTCCCCCCAGAAGACGACCCAAACGGCATCGCCACTGCGCAATTCGAGATTGGCGATCCGCGCTCGCCGCAGGAAATCGCGGCGATCTTGCGTCGCAACGGGATCGAACCGATTTGGAAAGATTGGGACGCCGCTCTGATGGAGCGATGACAATTACCTTAAATGGTGAATCGCGTTCCGTTGCTGGGGTAACGACGATCGCCGCGCTGGTGCGCGAATTAAACCTGATCCCGGCAACGTTATTGATCGAGCACAACGGACAGGCGTTGCATCGCGAAGAATGGAATTCGCGGGCCGTTCGCCAGGGCGATAAAATCGAATTCATCCGTGTCGTCGCCGGCGGTTAGGCTGTGCCCACTCAGCAATCAGCATTCCTCTGATTCGGCTTGCTTTGTGGTGGTGAGGCCGAGGTCGGTGACGAGTTTGTGCAGCTTGCTGTGTAAAGGATCCATGTGCTCGATTGCTCCGATGAGGTGACCTTGCATGACATGGCAGATGGCCAGGCAAAGTCTATGCGCAACCGCGACCGGAGCCTTTTTGCGGCCATGCACCTGAGCTCAGTCGTTCCGAAAGAAGACCTGATTGCTAGCATTCTTTATTGCGGGCCTTACGACCTGAAGGGTCTTTACGATTCGAAAGGCTGGTTTGCCCGGTTTTTCGTACGACAGATCGGTTGGGCCTACTTCGGTATTCGCCACTGGCGGGATACTCTGTACGCGGCGCAGGCAACGGTTATTGACCATGTGGCGCCGAGTTTTCCGCCAGCATTTATTACCGACGGCAGTACTGGCTCATTTGAACAAAATGCGCGAAAAC
>QHPM01000298.1 GCA_003219095.1 Verrucomicrobiota bacterium | reverse complement strand
GGGACGCCAGCCTTGACGAAGATCGCGCGGGCCGGACCATCTGCCGGTGACATCACCGTCGCAAAAATACCGCGCGCTTTGCACCATTTCGCCAAATGCGACAGGATAATCGGGGCCCCGCTCAAACTGAGATCATGCGTCACAAAAAGAAGATCGCGCTCGCCAGGTTCCGCGTCGGAATTTTTCTCCGCGAACATCTGAATCGGCATCGGTGAATCGGCGTAGAGCCATGCCCGCATCCGATCGGTGAAATACGGATCGTGGCAGGTAAACGCCCCCCAACGCTGCAGAAGGAAGATCGAGCACTTGTCCGGCGCCACCTCAGCCCTTTCTTCTTCTTTTGCGCCGATCGAAGCGTGACCGTGATGCGTCAGGCTCGCGAAGGGCGTATAAACGCAGCGACGTCCGGTTTCGCGAACCTTAAAACAAAGATCGATATCCGAATGCGAAATCGGCGTGTTTGTTTCATCAAACCCTCCAATTTCGAAAAAAACCTCGCGCCGCATTGCCAGGCAGGCAGCGGAAAGAGCGGAAACATTTCGCATCGATTGCGCGAGATTTGAGTAATCGACCGAATCGCCGTTCCACTGGTGCATGGCGGTCCCGATCAGACCGCGAACTCCAGTGACAAGGCCGGCGTGTTGAATTCGGCCGGTCGAATAAAGAAGCTTCGGCGAGACCGCCCCAACCTCCGGGTTTTCCAGAGGCTCGATCACATTCTCAATCCAGTCGCTCTGCCTGGATACAACGTCGTCATTCAGAAAAACGAAGCGTTCGCCGGTAGCTACCTTCGCGCCCGCATTGCATTTTGCGGAAAAATTGAACGGCGCGTCGAACGCAACAAGACGCACTTTTGGTGAGATCGGCTCGGCTGAGGCCCGGAGTTTGCCAATCAACGCGGAATTTGTAACCAGGATGTACTCCGTGTCCGCATAAGCTGCTTGCTGCGGGAGTTCTCGCGCACACTTTTCCAGACGAATTGGCGAATCAGTAGGAACAATGACCGAAACGCGCGGCGGATTTCGCAGGCGCATCCGCACTCGATTCGCGGTCGGATATTCCAAAACTTCAGCATCCAGTCCGCGGCGCTTCACCGCATCGGCCAGGGCCGCGAGATTCGACCGGCGCGCATGCGGCTTTCCGCCAGCGGCTCCGGAAGCGGGATGCTCCCGCCAGTGATAAAGCACGTGCGGAATATGAACGATCTCGCGAGCGCGTTCGCTTGCACGCAATGCAAAGTCGTAATCCTGCGACAAATCGAATTCTTTGCGCAGACCGCCCAGGGCCAGCGCAAAGCTCCGCCGGTAGGCGCTGAGATGCCCCGTGTACATGAATGAGTAGAGAAGCTCGGGACTCCACTCCGGCTTAAAAAACGGTCTCGAGCGCGCGCCAGTTTCACTCAAACGATCTTCGTCGCTATAGAAAAAGTCAGCGGTTCGGTGTGCCCGAACGGCGGCGGCTAATTCGTAAAGCGCGAATGGCGCGAGAGTGTCGTCATGGTCCACCAATGCCACCACATCGCCACTCGCCAGGCCCAGCGCTCGATTGGTGTTTTCGGCAACGCCCAGATTTTTCTGAAGCCGTTCTATCCGAATGCGCGCGTCATTTTTGGCCCACCGCTTCAGCGTCGCGATCGTTTCCTTGGAACGCGAACCGCCATCAATGACGCACGCTTCCCAGTTGCCGTAGCTCTGTCCCACAATCGATTCAAATAATGCTTCGAGAAATTTCTGCGAGGTATCGAAAACCGGAATGAGGAGCGAGATTTTCGGGCGGACATTCCAACTTGCGGATTCGGTCCGCTGGCCCTCCATTTGTTGCGCGCTCGGTTCGTGTTCCGCAATCCATTGGGCGTAGCGTTCCTCCACCGAAATCGGAGCGAGCTTTTTGGCCGCATCGATGGCTGGCGTCAGTCGCAACAGTCGCCGCAGATTTCTGGGAACGCGCGCAATTTCCCGCCGAACTTTTTCGCCAGAAGAACGCTTTGGTTTTGGTGCTTTCGGAAAATCGAAGCAACGTCCTTTTTTACGGCAAGCGGCCTTTGCTGCGCTCACAAGTTTTTTAAATTCCGCCGTCTGCTTTTGCAATCGATCAATCTGCGCAGCCTGCGCTTCCATGATCGCCTGCGCCTGGTCCCGGTCGCTTTGCAAGATGGCGAAACGGTTCGTCGTCTCCTGCAATTGAGCCGATTGCTTCTCCATAATGCCCTGTGCGGTCCGCCATTCCTCCAATTGTCGTTCGATCATGAGCTGCGCCTTGCGGCGATCCGCGTTTAAGTGATCAAACCGTTTCTCCAGCTCTGCCAAAGCCGCCGCCTGCCCCTCCATCACTCTTTGCGCCTTCGTTCGATCGTTCATCACAGCCTCGATCATGATTTGGCGCGTGTTCAAAACTTGGGCACGGTGCAGAAGACGAGCGAGCTCAGCCCGGCTGGTCAACGCGCTCGCTCGAAACCGATAGCTTGCCGCATTCGATTCATGCCGCGCTTTAGCAAAGAGCGAGCGACGAAATTGCGACGCCGCCGCCGCCGCAGGCTCCGTCGCTATTCCCAATCCGATGCCTTCGTGAAATTCAACTCGTGT
Source organism: Verrucomicrobiota bacterium (assembly GCA_003219095.1). Lineage (GTDB taxonomy): Bacteria > Verrucomicrobiota > Verrucomicrobiia > Chthoniobacterales > UBA10450 > AV69. Next base: position 5,085 of record QHPM01000298.1, on the reverse strand, counting down.
TTTTTTGCGCGCAAAAGCGTGCCAGACCGCGCCTGGCGAATCGGTCCGTTCCAAGTCGATCCCATGAACAAGCACCAGCGCACTCGCTTTTAATTTCGCGCGAAAGGCCACGAGCTCGCTCTGAACAACTTCGCCTGCATCCACGTCGTCGATGAACAAAACGTCGATTGAATGATCATCGAATCGTTGCGCGAGAATCTTGGAATCGCCGTCGAGCAATTCCGAAACGGCGGAGTAAGAATCAGCCGACGCTCGCAGTGCTTCCATCCAGGCTGGGTCCTCTTGCGCTGGTTCATTTTCGCCGGCGCGCCTCACCGCTACGAACCGGCAGGGTAGTGAACTTTCGGTCGCGATCTGACACATTGCGAGATGCGCCTGCCCGTCGCCCAGCCCGAGCGTTACCATCAGTCCGGGCCTTTCCTCGGTAACGATGTCCTGCAATAGCGGCAAGTAGAATCGGGTCGGACCCGCGGTGTAAAATTTCGGATCGGATTCCGCAACGATCGCTGCTCTTTTGCTCATCGCCTTCGCAGTCTAGATCGAAAGCGTTGTGTGCCAAACGTGACTCACTCTTGACGGAGCGAAAGTAATGACTCAGCCGCGTCGGAGAAACCTTGGCGCATTTTCTCGATCACGCGAAAATCAGGCAGACGACCTGTGGTAAGATCGGCTTGGCCTCCATCCATTACTTGGTATGCCGCCCGTTCGCGAATACTTCGGAGGAGCGCTGCAGAGGCGGCAGGCTACCGACTTCTCATAAACAGCGGCTTGGAAGGGCCGCTGCTTGAAAGAATTCCACAGACCTACCATCGTAACGCCACTCGCGTGAAGCACTTCATCCTTAACCGTGAATTTGGAACTGTTCGCACGGTAGCGGTTTTCGGAACCGGACGCGGCGGAACTTCAGTGATTGCAGGTTGCCTGCGAGCCCTTGGCGTCTGCATGGGGACCCTTCCGCACGCTTACAAACACGAATGGACGCCAATCGTTCGGCAAGCCGACAACAGTGTCGATATGACCCAGACGAGTCAGATCGTTCGAAAAATGAATGAGAATCACGAGCTCTGGGGTTGGAAATTTCCCAGTGACGTCTTCCACATTGAAACGGTAACGGCGCTGTTGCGCAATCCGGGTTTTATCGTGGTGACACGCGACCTTACCGAAGTCGCGCTTTCGAGCCTGGCCCGCCAGAGTGTACCGTTAGAAATATCCCTCAACGACACGGCAATAGTTTTGCGATATATCGCTGCACGGATGCGATATTGGCCCTGGCCAATTCTAGCTATCCCATTTGCTCAGGCTTTGCGCGAACCCAATGCGCTGGTGGAAATCCTGTGCGCGTTTCTGCAAATCGCTCCCGAAGAAGCGAAACGAAAGCAAGCAACCGATTTCGTTCAGCCTCTCACGCGCGGTTACCGGCCATTTGATGCGAAATCGGACCAGCTCCACGATTTCAGCCCGCCGCTGGATGACCTTAGTGATTCGCAAAATCTGGCAGCGGACTTTAGCGTGCGTTATTCGAAGGAATATTTCGATCAGTTCGAAGGTCTGATTTCGCTGGCAACAGCCGCGGCCGAAAAGTTAGCAGCACAAATTCGTGGCCCGCATGAATTGGCGATCGCCACGGAAACAACAAACGAAATTCACAGGCTGTTTCAGGCCGTGACGAGTGAGACCGGGAATCAATCTTTGGAAGAAATTAGGCTCAGCTCGTCAAAGGAATGGCGTATCGCCATTAATCAATCGATGGAGCGTCTTTCGACAATGGCGCGAGAAGCGGCCAAAGAAGCCCTTCATTCGCCCGGTAATTACGAGGCGCTAACCCGCTTGTATCGCGCGCTCCAGTTGCTGATCCGGCTCCGCGTCGCACTGGAGGCGGCACTGTGGCGAGTTAAGCCTGGAGAAAGGTGAAGCCGATGGAATCGGCGCCGTAGCGACACTAGGGAATGAAGGGGCACGCAGAGGAGTTTGGACACGATATGCTGGGGCGCGAGCCGCAGCGGTCTAAAGGACCGAATCAAAAGACCGCCCGCGAGACATAGGCGGAACAATGGAAGTCACGCTCAGGCGTGTAGTATCGCCCACCACAGCGACCGATCTATCTCTTTTGCTCCACTGTCGTCACAAAAAGTCGAATCCCAACAGAGCGGCTATTTCCAACCTCTCGTCCTCGTTCAAAGAGCGGCAGCGTCTAGCGATGACTCTCGCAAGAAACTCCGCCCTGATTAGCTTCACCTGACGTTGCGCGACCTCCTCTCCCGGCGGGAGTGGACCGAGGTGAGAGCGTTTTTTCAACAGTCTCCAAGCGTGGATGGAGGATACGCTTAAACGCAAACGGACCGAAATCGAATTCACCAAGGGAAGGCTTCTTCTTACTTTTGTCGTCATCCGTGCGTTTCTGCGGTAACAAAAAAAACGGCGCGCCTTGGCGACGCGCCGTCTCGCAGCAACAAACACAACCGACCTATTTCACCTTGGCATCAATCTCCTTCGCCATCTCCAGATGCTTTCGCACTGTCTTAGCGGTTTTGCTGGCGAAATTTTTCACGTCAGGATCGCTTCCGTCTTTTGCTTCCTTTTCGAAGGCCGCCAGATCCTTTTCATGATCTTTCACCATCGCATCCATGTAATCCTTGTCCGACTTCCACTTGCCTGCTTCCTTTTCCGCCGGCACTTCAACGCCTTTCTCCTTGGCGATTGCTTTCAATTCCTCGTTCGCGTTGCTGTGATCCTTTACCATGCGCCCTCCGAAGTTTTTCACTTCGCTGTTGGTCGCGTTTTCCTCTGCCACACGGCCCATCGCCACCTCCATCATTCCGCCTTTGGCCGCATCTTTGATGAAAGCTTTGTCAGCGGAACTCAATTTGTCGCCTTTAGCCTTGTTGCTGCTTCTATCGGATTTCGATTCGACGCTTCCCTGTTCCGGCGAGCCTGCACTCCTCGGAGTCGCTGTTGGAAACATTCTCGGATTTTGAGCAAGAGCGGTTATGCTGAGGCCGATGCAGCCAATGGCAATAACGCCAAGCACGAACCGAATATTTATGGAAAATTTGTGTTTCATAGTTTTTGTCGATTAAGGGTGATGAACAAAAGCCTTGCACAACCTGATTCGCGCCGCCCTTAAGAGCTGGCTGTAAAGGTTCGCGCCCGCTGTTTGGAAGCGGTCTCCTAAAATATCTAAGCTGCTTTCTTGCAGAACCGGATTTTTACCGCTTCCCCATTCTTTGCCGGATTTTTTTGGACGGCAGTGCCAAGGGCAGCGCGACGCCGCTTTCCTTTCCCGCGCTTCACGGGCATTCGCGCATGAACTGATGCTGAATCCGCTCGAAGACACATCGCCGCGGGGAAAGCGCCGTCGTCGCTACCCTTTGCCGGCGCAGTCCAAAATGCCGGACGATGACATTCACGAGATGGCTGATAGGTCCTAGTCAGATACCGGCCGCGTAGGAACTCTCCACTCGCTTGGCCACATCTTTGTAGCCGTAATCAGCCTCGTAAATTTGCTTCATGCAGCCAAGCGACTTCTCGCGGTCGCCCATCTGCTCGTAAACCAGTCCAAGACTGTAAACGATTTCCTTTTTTGTTGCGTCCATGGTTACGATCTCGCGGGTCGCTTCTTCCAATTGCTTTGCCGCCAGATCAAACATCCCCAGCTCGCGATAACATCGCCCGAGTGCATTCATTGCTCTCAAGCGCGCGTTCGGATTCTGTCGGGCGCGCTGCAGCTCCGGCAAGGCCTCACGAAAATGTCCCGCATTCATCAAATGTTCACCCAGTTCAAAACGAAACTGCAAATCGGTCGGATTGCGCTCGACCCGCTTCCGCGCTTCCTCGATCAACATCTCCGCCCGCCGCCTTTTCGCTGCCACCAATGCGGCATTCTTTTCCGCAAGCACCATGGTATCGCCGGCATTACTCGCGACCGAGTCTTCCAATGCCACAATCTCCCGCTCGGTCTGTTTCACGGTCAGGTCGGAAATTTTTCGAAGCAACCCCGGATCACTCCCATGCGTTAGATCAGAAGCGTACCGGTACCATGCAATCGCCGCGTCCAGGTCCTCCTTCTGTTCGCTCAATGCGCCAAGTCGCCGCGCCGCATCGACATTCTGCGGCTCGGCTTCGTGTAACGCGTAGGTCTCGGCGATTTGCTGGCCAAGCGACTCTTCTGTGAGCTGCATTCGGCTCTGCTGCTCCAGCGAAACCGCCGCTTCCTTGTCCTTAATCAAATCACGATAGCTCGCAGCTACATCCCACCCTCCGCTCTTCATCGAATCGCGCGCTGAAGCATCTTTGCCCAGCCGCATCGCCGCCGCATCAGCCGGATCGATCGCGCTGATCCGATTATAAATCTCGACCTCGCGCTCGCTCTCGCCCAGCGCGTGATAGAGCCGCGCCAGTTCGTGCATCACTTTGGTATCTCTCGCGTTTTCCTCGAGCAATGTTTGCAGCGCGAAGACCCCAGTCTCAAGCCATCCCGCCGCCACCGCTGCCTCCTTTAGGGTTAGGTTCGCCTGTTTGTTGTAGGGTTCGTCTTCGAGAATTTTTTCGATTAACTCCACCGCGCGTTTCGCATCCTTCTTCATTTCGCGCTGCGCTTTCATTACTGCCATCGATGCGGTCGAGACGTTGAAAAATTTCTTCTTGGCCGCCTTAAACCGGGTCACCTCGGTCCGGCGCAACAATTGGCGGCCGGTGAGAAACTGCGGCTCCTGTTTCAGAATTCCCTGTAAAAGGGAAATGGCGTAACCGAAGTTGCGCAGCTCAATTGCCGCCACCGCCTTCAGCCAATGCGCGCGCTGATCTTCGCTCAGTTCCTTCTCCGTCTTAACCGCCATGTTGCGTCGCCGTGACTATAATTTCAGCATCGCTCCCCGTCACGACAAATGCTCAAACCCGGCCGTGCGCGCGCCCAAGTCCCTCTCTCGGGTACCCTCTCCACCGCCCGGAATAGAGGGCATCCATGGCGGCGGAATCGAGTTGACATTCAAGTGTTGCAGGTGCAACACTTAATTGCTAACTCCTGGCTTGCCCTCTCCCGCAGGCCATTTCTCTCAGGTCAAGCCATCCGCCCCGCCCTATCTCCCA
>QHPM01000297.1 GCA_003219095.1 Verrucomicrobiota bacterium | reverse complement strand
GGAAGTTGAACGGCTGAGCGCCATCAGCGCGGACGTCGCGTTGCACTAAAAACCAGCAGGCGGCGCAACAGAGTAAATACATCAAGAGGACGGCGACATTGGAGAGGACTGCCAGTTTTTCGAACGTGCCGGTGATGGACAAGGCGAAGGCGAGCACGGCGTACGTGATGATGGCGACGTCGGGCGAGCGATAACGCGGATGCACGTGCGCGAACCACGCCGGCAACGCTCCGTCGCGGCCGAAGGCGAAGATCATGCGGGGCGAACTCAGAATGTCGCTGGTGACGAACCCGAAAGCGGAGATGGTCGCGCCGGCAAGCAGAACGGTGCGCCCGATGTTGCCAAGAAATTTCGCGGCAGCTTCGGCCAGGGGCGCGTCTTTGTAATTCGCGAGCTCGCTGCCGAGTGTGCCTTGTGCCACGAGCTGAATCATGATGTAAATGATGGTGGTGATGACGAGTGCTAGATAGGCGGCGCGTGGAACTGTGCGCGATGGATTTTTCACTTCACCACTCGGGATCAACGCCACTTCGATTCCAACGAAGGCGAAGATCATGCGGGGCGAACTCAGAATGTCGCTGGTGACGAACCCGAAAGCGGAGATGGTCGCGCCGGCAAGCAGAACGGTGCGCCCGATGTTGCCAAGAAATTTCGCGGCAGCTTCGGCCAGGGGCGCGTCTTTGTAATTCGCGAGCTCGCTGCCGAGTGTGCCTTGTGCCACGAGCTGAATCATGATGTAAATGATGGTGGTGATGACGAGTGCTAGATAGGCGGCGCGTGGAACTGTGCGCGATGGATTTTTCACTTCACCACTCGGGATCAACGCCACTTCGATTCCAACGAAAGCGAAGATCAACAGGATGACGCTGTCGCCTAGCGCCTTGCTGCCCGGCCATGCGCTCCAGGTGAGATTTACGGGGTGGATGAAAAAGATTCCCACGCCAATGAAAAGCAGCAGCGGCAACACTTTAGCGAACGTAATCACGGTCACTGCGCCTGCGCCTTCACGCACACCGCGAATGTTGATTAAAACAAGCGAGCCATAAACGAGGAGCATGACGACGATCCGCATCACCGGATCGCCCAGAAACGGCGCGATCACCGCGACGGAGTTAACCAAAACATTGACGACGCCCGCGACGGCGCCGAGCGCGGTGAGACCGTAAAGCACCCCGGCGAGAAACCCGACGTAACGACCGAAGGCGACTTCGACGTAAGCATAGAGGCCGCCGGTTAACGAGACACGACTGCCCGCGATGGCGAAACAAGTGACGAACAACACCATCGCGATCGCGCAACAAACAAACGCGAGTGGCGCTGCAGGCCCAAGGCCTTGCGCCACGGTCGCCGGAATCACGAAGATACCCGCGCCGATGGTTGAGCTGACAATGTTCGCGGTCAGCGCTGGAATTCCGATTCCGCGAACAAGCTGATGATCGACTTGCTCTGCTTGTTGCATCGACATCGTTTCTTCAGCCATTCCGCGCATGGTGCGTCATTGCTGCGCGCGACACAAGGCCGACGATCAGGTGGAATCGAGCAGTCCGTTGCGCGCAGTCAGACGGGATCGTCATGCGGCGAGCAGACGGCGCCCCGCAGCAAGTTCGGGAGGCCACTCCGAAAGAGTTTGCGAGCCGGCGAAGCATATCCGTCCAGCCGACACTTTGGGGGGGCCGCGCCGTCAGCGCCCAAATCTAGAGCGCATCGTGACCACAACGAGTCGATGCCGATGTGCTACTACTCAGCCGTCGATCTTGCCCTGGATTTTTCCAACTCGGCTTGCACGGCTTGAAGTTCTGCAGTGCGTGCATGCACTGCGTCTTCCAGAGCGGCGCGCCGGTTATCGAGCAACTGATGAATACGGCGGGTCTCGAGCAGATTCCGAATGCGCAGGAGCACTTCGATGTGATCCAGAGGTTTGTTCAGAAAATCAGTCGCACCACGATGCAGGGCCCGGCGTTTGGTTTCCTCGTTCACATCGGCCGTGAGGACGATGATTGGCAAGTAAACCTCGCTCTGGTCGGCACGCAGAGATTCAAGAACCGCGAATCCATCAACATGTGGCATGAACAAATCGAGTAGAATCAAGTCCGGGTCGAACTCGTCGCAAAGCTCGAGCACACGGCGGGAATCAGTCGTTGACTTAAGTTGGGTGTAACCCTGCTCACCCAGCATGTCTTCCAGGAGGGCAACATTGGCGGGCTCGTCGTCAACGATAAGGATCTTCATTTTCGCATAGGGGGCGAGCTCGCTTTTCCAGTTGGTAATAGTGTTCATGTGCAACGAGTCAGCTTTCGTTCCGATTTGGTTCGCTTTTCTCAGCGTCAGTTCCTTCTGTTAAGTGATCGCGCTCGATCGATTCATTTTCAACTGCGAGAGTGACGGCAAAGGTTGTTCCCTTGCCCAAGCCCTCGCTGCGGGCGCGGATGGTGCCACCGTGCATCTCGGTGATGGCTTTGCTAATAGCCAAGCCAAGACCGAGTCCTTCTTTCCGCGAATCGACTTGCTCGAAGGCATTGAAGATTTTTTCGAGCGATTGTGGCTCAAGGCCCACACCATTGTCGCTAATCTCGATGCAAATTTTTTCTGGTCCATCGTTGAATGAGCGAATTGCAATCGTCCCTTGCTCCGGTGTAAACTTGCAGGCGTTGCGAAGCAGATTCCAAAAGACCTGTTGCAGGCGGGCGGAATCGACACGCAGTTTGTGCTCGGAAGCATCGAGCGCGAGGCGGAGGTTAAGATGTCGCGCTTCTATATCGCTACGAACAATGTCGATCGCATGCCCGATCAACTCGTGGGCATCAGCCGGTCGCCGGTACAATCCCAATTTTCCGCGAGTAATGCGGGTGAGATCGAGCATGTCGTCGATCATTCGCGCTTCCAGTTCGACATTGCGGCAAATCATTTTTAGTCCGTCCTGGAGATTGGGACTCAAATCCGGCTCTTGTGCAGTTCCACTGGCCCAGATCAAGACTGGTGTCAGCGGGGTACGCAATTCGTGACTGGCCATGGCGAGGAAGCGATCTTTCGCCGCGCTGGCTGCTTCCGCCTTTTCCTTTTCGTTATGAAGTTCGTACTCGATTCGGCGCCGCTCCATAAAGAGTCCCATGCGAAGCAACACTTCCAGATGATCGAGCGGCTTGAGCAGGAAATCGGTCGCTCCGGCCCGGAGCGCGCGATATTTCGATTGGGCGTCGATGTCGGCGGTTAGAACGATCACCGGCAGGAACGCTCCCCGGTCATTCGCGCGCAACGCTTCAAGCACGGCGAAACCATCCATGTGCGGCATGCGCAAATCGAGCAGGACTACATCGGGTGCAAACTCCTTACAAGTCTCGAGGGTAAGACGCGGATCCAGGATGGATTTGACGTTCGTATAACCGCTACCGGAAAGCAGGTCCTCAAGGAGGGCAACATTGGACAGCTCATCGTCGATGATGAGGATTTTCATTTCGGAAAAGCGCGAGGCCGCGCCATGCAATTGCTCGGTCTCCTTCATGTGCTCTCAGCTGTTACGTTCTCTTTTCCATTCGGTTTTTGAATCAGCGTCTTTGAATCGGTCGATGGCCAGGCGGATTCTTCGATCACTCGGGAAAATTTTGTGACATCGAGTGGCTTGGTCAGGTAATCGCGGGCACCGGCAGTCATAAATTGTTGAATCTGTCGGGCGGTCGCATCGGCACTAATGATGATCACCGGGATGTTTCGTGTCGTTTCCTCACCCTGCAATTGCGAAAAGACGTCCCATCCGTTCAAGTCGGGCAGATGTATGTCGAGCAAGATGAGATCAGGCGAATGTTTGCGGGCTAAGTCCAGGCCAAGCCGGCCTTGCATTGCGCTCAGCAGTTCGATCTGCGGTTGCTGGCGAAGAATTTCTTGAACGAGATTGAGATTGGAAAGATTGTCTTCGATATAAAGAATGGTGCGCTTGCCGGCAGCAAGGTTCTGATTCGGCGGAAGTTCATCATCAGTGACTTCTGGCGGTTTGATCGAGGGAGGTTCGGCCCGGGGAAGATCAACCCAAAAGGTGCTCCCGCGTCCAATCGCGCTGCTGGCCCCTATACCGCCCCCCATCGCATGCATGATACGGGCAGAGAGAGCAAGGCCGAGGCCAGTTCCCTCTACCGCGGATTGTTCCGCCCCGAGGCGGTCAAACGGTGTAAATAGCCGCGACAATTTTTCACTGGCGATACCCGAACCCATGTCGCTAACCACAATCCGCATGGTGCCTTCGCCGGCAGATCGATAGGAGATTGAAACCTTGCCCTTCTTGGGACTGTACTTCACTGCGTTGGAGAACAAGTTGAGCAACACCTGTTTGAAACGCTGAAGGTCGGCTAAGATATAAACCGGCGGGTCAGTTCGGACAGGAGCCGTAAACTCGATGGCGCGCTCCGCGGCCAACGGTCGCATGATATCGAGCGCCTCATCCAAAACATTAGCAAGATTAACCGGCTCCAAGGACAGCTGCATCGCACCGGCTTCGATCCGGCTGATATCCAGGATTTCATTGATCAAATTTAGGAGGTGACGACCGGCACCGGTGATATGGCCGGCACGGGTGCGAAGGGCCCCGGGCGGACTCTGTTTTTCAATGAGCTGGCCAAATCCAAGAATTGCGTTTAAGGGTGTGCGCAATTCGTGGCTCATGCGGGAAAGAAACTCGCTCTTCGCCCTGTTTGCTCGCTCCGCCTCTTCCTTCGCGGTATGCAACTCGCGCTCGGTGCGTTTGCGATCGGTGGTATCGCGAATTGCCGCCATCGCCAGGATACCCTCATCGGTTTCGAGAGGGCTAAGCCTGATCTCGATCGGAAACTCCTTTCCATCCTTGCGCGCTCCAGCCAGCTCCAACCCGGTGCCCATGGGGCGGCTGCGTGGATTTTTGAAAAAGTCGCTCCGATTCCCGGGATGCTTCCCGCGGAAACGCTCCGGCACCAGAATCTCGATCTCTCTTCCGAGCAATTCCTCGCGCTGGTAACCAAAGATTTTTTCTGCCTGCGAATTCACCAACACGATCGTTCCCTCGCCGTCGACAATGACAATGGCATCGGGAGCGGATTCGAGCAGCGATTTGAATTTTTGATCGGCCTTGATGCGTTCGGTAATGTCCTGCGACGTTCCAACGATCCGGACGACCTTGCCGGTATTGTCCTGGACGGTACGGGCCAGGGTATGCAAAAGCCGGGTCTCGCCGCTAGGCAGAATAATGCGGGCCTCGATTCCGGTGGATTCATTGCCCCCGACCAATTCCTTCAACCATTTGCGCACCCGCTTCCGGTCCTTCTGGTGGACGGAGGCCATGAAACGATCGTAGCTGGCGAGAAATTCGTCCGGTGCGAACCCAAATAACCGATACTGCTCCTCCGACCAGAACACCTGTCTGGTGGCTACGTCCCATTCCCAGCTTCCGACATGAGCAACTCGTTGTGCTTCCGCCAAACGCGACTCGCTGAACTTAAGGGCGTCCTCCGCTTGTTTGCGTCTGGTGATGTCCCGAAGAATTCCGGTGTAAAATTGGCCTTGGTTCGTTTTCCATGAGGAGAGAGTGAGCTCGATCGGAAACTCGGCGCCATCTTTTCTCAGGCCCTCGAGCTCGACCCTTTTAGCGACGACGCGTGTTTCACCTCCGGCTTTGAGGCGCCCCATCGTCTCGCGGTGCATCCCGTGATAGCGCGCGGGGATAATGTTGTTGAGTGGCTTCCCGATTGCCTCGCTTTCGTTATATCCAAAAATTGCTTCAGCTCCGGGATTCCAAAAGACGATGTTCCCACTGTCATCCGCCGAGACAATAGCGTCGCCGATGGAGTGGGTAACAGAGCGAAGTTTGGCTTCTGAAACGCGCAGCCCATTTTCCGCGACTGAACGTTCAGCGATCTCGCGATGCAACATCGCGTTGGCCGCGACCAGCTCGTGCGTCCGTTCCGCAACCAAAACTTCGTCGCGTTGGCGATGTCCGGTTACAACGAGGAGGAATGCGCCCAGTAGTCCGGTAAAGAGCAGGCCAACAAGCAGCACGCTCCAGGACTGCCAGGAGCGGTGGGCGAGCAGGTACTCAGGGGAAAGGGAAGATTCCAATAACCATTTCCGGCCAGCCATTTCGATACTCGTTTTCATTTGCAAGACTGCCGGCTTCGCGCGCTCGGGTGAATTCTGGAAAAGAATCTGCTTGGCCGAGGCTGAGTTCGGATCAAGGAATCGCAATTGGAGGCCATTTTGATCGACCCCCTTAAGCGATTGAGCTATCACATCCGCGATTCGAAAAACCGCGGCGACGTAGCCTTCCACTCGATGTTGTCGCTCCTCAACGGTATCGTGGGAAAGACCATTGGTGTAGATTGGTAAGTAGACGACGAACCCAGGCATTGTGCCCTTGTCCTGGATGAGTTGGGTTTGTTTGGTAGCTCGGGCTTCTCCCTTGTCTCTTGCCCACTCGAATGCTTCACGCCGCGCCGGATCGCAAGCGATATCAAATCCAAGCGCCCTCTGATTTCCGAACAGGGGCTCGATGTAGCGGATGACAACGTACTCATCGCGCCGACCCGCCGGAATCAGTTTCTGCTGCGCATCGCGCTCGGTCAGCTGAAAACTTGCAAGCCCATCACGGTGGGCGGCCTCGACAAAACCCGATACTTTAGCCTGGGGAACGCGTGCATCCCACGACAGCGATTGGATTCCGGGATGATCGGAGATGTCTCTCGCCACAAACGAGCGAAAACTGCCAAGACTCACTGCGGGTGAACTTGCAAAAAAGTTCTGAGTCGAGCGCAGGACGTCGAGACAACCATCAAAATCGCTCTGGAGTTTTTGAGTGAGACTATCGGTCCGCTTCTCGAACTCCATCTTGATCCGCCCTTGTTCCCAGCGGTTGGTCTGGAAAAACAGAACCACCACTACGGCAAGGGTGAAGGCCATCGGTATCGTGACGGAGAGCTTTCGACGCCAATCCGCGGTCCGAAAGGTCCAGATCAGAACGAGCGGAGCGAAGATCAGGGTTCCGATTGAATCGCCCACGTACCATGTAACCCAGTTTGTTAGGAAATCGGCGGAAGAAACAACGCGGGCCAACCAAAGGGTTACGACCGCGATAGTGGCGGTGGTGAGGCAGCTCGCCAACGCTACCAGAGAGAAACGGAATACCTCCTTCTCAGTGGCCAGCGCTGTTGGTATACCGACGAAACGACGCACCAGGAACGCGCCCGTTAGCGCCTGCAGAGCTGCGCCTCCGCCGATGAAGGCCGGGATCACAACCGATTTTACGATCGCGCCAAAGGTGACGGTATCGAGCGACGTCCAAAAATTGACGAAAAAAGATCCGATGATAATGGCCGGCCAGACGCGATTGCCAAATAGAAGGATGCAGCCAAGTGCGAGACCAGCTGCTGGCCAGACCGCAGTCGCGTAACCGGGAGGAATTGCCAGTAGGAGCGCTAACTTACCTGCTGCAAAGTAGATCGCCGCCGTGGCCGCCATGCTGACGAGCCATCGAATGCTAAAAAATCGGTCTGGGGGGGCAGGTCCGCTATGAGATTGTTCCGTGATGCGACCAGGAGACATCGAATCGTCTGCGCGCAGGACATATGCCACGCGGCAATGCTTTTCGTTGTTTTAGAATCCAGCCTCAACTCCCCTCCAAAATCAGTAACCTGCGGCCTGACCATCCTTGCGCGATTCGCTCGCACCTACATAAATGCGCTGGCCATCGTGGGTCTCTACTTTGATGGCTTGGTAGCCGCCGTAGCCACCAACATCAAAACGCATATCGTGACCGCGTTTTTCCAATTCGCGCACGGTCGCGTATGGGATTCCACTCTCGACTTCAACGTAACCACCTTTCTCCATTTTTTCGCCCGTCGGTTCGTTATCTCCTTCATGTTGCCAGCGTGAAGCATCTCCCGCTTCCTGCAGGTTCAAATCAAAGTCGATCTGGTTAGTCAGGACCTGAACGTGCCCTTGTGGTTGCATCCCGCCGCCCATCACGCCGAATGCTTCCCACGGTTTTCCATCTTTCATCACAAAACCTGGAATGATGGTGTGGAAAGGACGCTTACCCGGCGCATAAACATTGGCGTGGCCGGGTTCCATGGAGAAAAGCTCGCCACGATCTTGAAACATGAAGCCGAGCCCCGGCACAACAATGCCGCTGCCCATGCCGCGGTAATTGCTCTGAATGAGTGAGACCATGTTGCCCTCGTCGTCCGCCGTGCACATGTAAATCGTATCGCCGTCGTCAATGACATTGCGGGCCTGTAGTGGCAGCCCTGTCGGCTGCGAGGCCGTGGGATTTGCAGGCGACACGCCTGCCTCTAC
>QHPM01000019.1 GCA_003219095.1 Verrucomicrobiota bacterium | reverse complement strand
GAGGAGTTGGAAACTCTTTCGAAATGAACACCACAGCATTCGTCATTGTTGCAATTGTCATAATCGCGATCGCGGTCGGCGCATTTTTTTACCTACGGCGGCGGCGTTCGGAAAATCTGCGCCAACAGTTCGGTCCGGAATACAAACGGGCGGTCGATCAATACGGCGATCAGCGCAAAGCCGAAGCGGAGCTGGCCGAGCGGGAGAAACGCGTCCGCAAACTGGACATACGCGGCCTCACCGCAGACGAGCAGAACAAATTTTCCGACAATTGGAAAAAGACTCAGGCACGCTTTGTCGACGCGCCCTCTCCCGCCGTGAGTGAAGCGGATGGCCTGGTCAAGGAACTGATGCTCGCCCGCCGCTATCCGGTAGGCGAATTTGAGCAGCGCACGGCCGATATCTCGGTTGACCATCCGGGCGTGGTGAACAATTACCGCGCCGCGCGCGACATCGCGGAACGCAACAAGAGCGGCCAGGCGACGACGGAAGATTTGCGGCAGGCGATGGTGTATTACCGGTCGCTTTTTGAAGAACTTTTAGAAACGGGAGAACCGATTACGAAAACAGAACGAACCGAACGCGCATCAGACAAGGAGGTAGCCAAATGAGTATTGAACCAAAAATTGAAAAGACCGATGACACTGCAGTGGAAGAACGCACATCAGATCGGCCAAGCTCAACGGCCGAGGTAGCGAGAGATTTGGAGCGTCCCGAAGCGCGCGCTCGCGCGGATGGCGAAGAGGCTGCGGCAACGCTGTTCCCCGAGAACGAGGCGAACGATTTTCGAACACGATGGACCGATATCCAAACCGGGTTCGTGGATGAACCACGCCGTGCGGTCGAACAAGCGGACGCGCTGGTGGCAGAAGTGATTAAGCGACTGGCGAACAGTTTCGCCGAAGAGCGCAGTAAGCTGGAAGGCCAATGGGGTCGAGGCGACGACGTTTCCACCGAAGATCTCCGCTTAGCCCTGCGCCGTTACCGTTCCTTCTTCGATCGGTTGCTAAGCGTTTAAGTAACATCAATTCGTTGTAGGGGCAGCCGTGTCGGCTGCCAACCTCAATACAGGAATACGCCGCCCGGCTACGGCACTAGTTCCCAAGTATCGCCCAAGGGCACTTCGCTGTTTTGTCCCCCGAAGATAATGACGTGACCTAATGAAGGATCATAAGCCATTCCTGCCCCTTCGCGCGCTGGAGGCGATTGCGCAGTCAGCACTTGTTTCCAAGTGAAGCCCGCTCCCTCCCAGGTGGGATTCTGGATCCATTCCCATGTCGTGTTTTGATCTATCCCGCCACTTCCACCGCCAAAGAGAACAACTGCCTTCAAGTTTCGATCGAAAGCAGCAGACCCCGCGTAGACCCATTGAGGTTGGGTGCGGGGAAATTGCAGCGTCCAGTTCGTGCCATCATACGTCCAGGTGTTCACCGGATTGATGTCAGCCAGACCACCAAATAAAACCACTTCACCAGTGATATCGTTGACCCCCACCGCCGCGGAAGCGCGAGCATACGGGACCATCGGGAGAGACAACTGATTCCAGTCGGAACCGGTCCATTGCCACATCGAGTTTTGGTAAAAACGCCCATTGAATCCGCCATAAACATCAGCGTGGCCGTTCGGATCGGTGAAGAGCATCGGACTGGTGACGGCCGTGGGATGATGCGCGGGTGTGGCATGAGTCCAGCGAGAAGTCTTACCGTCCCAAAGCCAGGTATCGCCCAGATATCTTGTCCCGTTGTATCCGCCGAAGAGCACGACTTTTTGCGTGGTGGCGTCGTAGGCCATCTGACTCGCCGCACGCGCCGGAGGCGAAACCGGAGCCTGTACGCGTGACCAGCGCGTCCCGTCGAAAGTCCAGGTGTCGTTCAGGTATCCGGTGCCATCGAACCCACCGAACATGATTACTTTTCCGCTTGCCGGATCGTAAGTCATCGCCAGATACGAGCGCGCTGGAGGAGAAATAGGAACGGAAAGCTGGACCCAGGTGGGGGAACGAGGAGCAGCGGCAGTCGCACTCGAGATAATCAATGCAACCACGCAGCAGCCGAGCGAAAAATTTCGAAATTGAGTTTGCTTCATCGGGCGGGATTTAACCTCGTGAACCGGCATGCTGTCAAATCGACGATTAAGGAACAAGCGAGGGCAGTATCGTACGAGGAGGTCGGCGCATTGACCGCTTCGGTCTTTGCGGTCGCTCATCAGCATGTGTTTAGCAACTAACCCTCTTCTTAACACCCTGCTTTAGCTGGGCGTTAATGACGCCCGAGGCAACCCAACCGCTTCAGGGGTTTTTTGTTTAGCGAAGAAGTAAACCGCTAAAGCGGTTGTGGTAATAGACTCGGCGGTGCACACCTCGCTGAAGCGAGGTGTTAATGAAATCGGATGATATCACGGTAACACTGAACGCATGCTCATCAGCGGCCCATCTGCAAGGAAGCGCCCCGACCGGATGTCAATCGTTCTTAACCGCGCGAAAGATTTGCTCCAAAATTTCGCGCAGCCCAAAGCGAAATTTCCACTGCGGATAATGTGATTGGAATTTCCGCACATCACTGATCCACCAGATGTGATCGCCGATGCGGTTGGTCTCCTCATAATGCCAGGTGAGCTTGCGGCCGCTGATTTCTTCACACAGCGAAATCGCTTCCAGCATCGAGCAATTGCAAAAGCGTCCACCGCCGATGTTGTAAACTTCCGCGATGCGCGGCTCATCGATGAAGGCAGCAAACGTTTCCACCAAATCGAAGCTGTGAATATTATCGCGCACCTG
>QHPM01000018.1 GCA_003219095.1 Verrucomicrobiota bacterium | reverse complement strand
AGTGCGTTGCTTCCGGTGGCCGTGTTGTTATTGCCGGTGCTGTTTGATCCCAATGCCAACGCGCCACTGGCGGAATTGCTGTTGCCTGCGGAGTTTTTAGCGAGCGCTTCGTAGCCACTGGCTGTGTTACTCGCGCCAGCCGAATTCTCGACGAGAGCGAAACGGCCGCTGGCCGTGTTCTCGCTGCCCGTGGTATTGGTCGTAAGCGCGTTAAAGCCGGTGGCGGTATTATCGTTCCCCGTAGTGTTGGAGGCGAGTGCCTGAGCGCCGCAAGCCGTGTTGAAGCTGCCAGAAGTATTGTCTACGAGAGTCAACGTGCCGATGGCGGTATTTTCGTTGCTGAAGGTGTTAGAAATTAGCGTTTCTTGCCGATCGCGGTGTTATCGTCACCGCTGGTGTTGGCAGAGAGCGCTGCGAAGCCGAGTGCAGTATTGGCGCCGCCGCTGGTATTTTTTAGGAGCGCGTTGGCGCCGGTGGCTGTGTTCTCCGAGCCCGTGGTGTTGCTGAAGAGCGCCTTAAATCCAGTAGCCGTATTGTTGAAGCTGGTGGTATTACTAGAGAGCGCAGCAAAACCGATGGCGGTATTGTCTATGCCAGTCGTGTTGTGAAGGAGCGCCTGAGAACCGTCCGCTGTATTGAAACTGGCGACGTTCGAGAAGAGTGCCTGGAATCCGGTGGCGGTGCTATCGGTGGTGATCGTGTTGCTAAAGAGCGCTTGCACGCCATTGGCCGTGTTGTTGCCGCCGGTAGTATTTTTCTGGAGGGCATCCAAACCTGTGGCCGTATTGTTGTTGCCGCTCACATTGTTAAAAAGCGTCTCAAAACCGATGGCCGTGTTGCTACTGCCGGTAGTATTGCGGAAGAGCGCTTCAAAACCAACGGCGCTATTGTTAACTCCATTGGAAAGGCTCTGCAGTGCGTTAGTGCCTTCAGCGGTATTGTTATTCGAATAACCTCCATCCGGCGCCGGCGTGACCGCAAGAGCTTGCATTCCGACTAAAAGTCCGAAATACGCAACGGCGATAAACAGGGGAATGCGCTTCCATAGTGAGCGGCTAATAATTTCCGGTATGGGTAGATCTTTAGCTTTGTCAGGAGAAGTAATTTTCATCGGGAGTTTCTTTCTTCTCCCGGTAGCTAAACCTCTCTAGCTGCAAGACCTGAGCCTGCCAGCAAGACGCGACTGGGACAAGCACGCCAGCCCGGTTCAGGATCCATGTTCGACAATCAATCTTGCCCGGAAAGAAGCGAAGCTGTCAAGATTAAAGCCGCCTTATAATATGAAGTGGCAGATGGCGTCTCGCAGAGAAGCAGCTACACCTGCGCGACATGCTCCCGCTACTATTTCAATCCGTTACTCACTAGCACCTGCGCTTCGACCGAGTAATGCTGGACGAAGATTAAGGGCAAAGTTAGCTCACTTAGACGCGCCTCTTCGTTTCCGTGACGACGGAACGGGAGGCGCGCGTTTTTGTTTTATTCAGCAACCGGATCCCCTTTTCCCTACTTCCCTGTAGTGGCAGCCGCGCGCTCGCGAACACTTTCGAAGTGTCGGCTGCTTGTCTCTAGAATTATGGCTCAGTCGATCTTGGTCGGTGACTTGGGCAAAGCCCAGCTTGCCCTGACCGCACCAGAATGGGAATCTCTTGACTAGTGAACCGCCTGTATTTCGGGGATAATCTTGCCTGGCTGCGGAATCGGAACGAATTCCCAAATGACAGCGTCGATCTCGTTTACCTCGATGATCATCTAGGTGCGAGCGGCACTGGCAGTAGTTCCCCCAAAGTAAAGCTTCTTCTTTCTAAAAGAGGCGCATCGTTCGCAAGCACGGTGCGCCTTTTCTTACCTAGGCGAAAATGCTGGCCCAAATTACACGAAAAATGTTCGCCTTGTAAGAAGAACATTCGTCTAAGACGGGTCAGGCGAAAAATCTCGAGGTAATTATGGTTCAGACTTACGGCCTTACGCACATCAATCTCGCCGTCCGGGACCTGGGACGCGCGCTACGGTTCTACGAGCAGGTCTTTGGTCTGCGCGAGTACGGGCGTGGAGATGGCCTCGTCCATACTCAGGCTTCTGGTAGGCACGACATCCTTACCTTCGCGGAGGACCCCACCACCGCCGGTCTCAGCGGGGGCGTCGCACACTTCGGTTTTCGGCTCGTCGATCCCCGCGATATCGATCGTGCCATTGCCGAGGTCGAACGCGCCGGAGGGCGCCTGCTTCGTCGCGGCGAGTTTGCTCCCGGCCTCCCCTACGCTTACGTCGCCGATCCGGATGGCTACGAAATTGAGATCTGGTTCGAATGAGCTACCTCTGGCGCCTAACCAGACGCTCCAGCCGACGCCTAGCCGGCTTGTTTCCTTCCTTTTTCCTGACTACAATACTTCCAAAGATTGCCAGGCGCGCTCCCGCTAGCCGCGGCTGAGCTTTGTCTCGTTAGACCTCGACTGATCCCTCTATATCGGGAGGCCAGGATGACAGACCAGTTTCAACACGTAATGGTCCTGACTGTCTAAAGAGCATGCGCAAACTACTCTCGCTCACACTCATGTTAATTGCCGTCCTGCCAGCCCTGGCGGAGGACGACGAAGCCAAGATCAAAACGGTGGTGGAGGATCGTTATCAGGAGTGGATCGCCGCGGCGAACAAGAAAGACGCCGAGGCGCTCATCAATCTTTACGATGAAAACGCGGTCCTGATGCCGAAGCAGGAGGAACCCGTGATCGGTAAGGCCGCGATCGGCGAGTATTACAAGAAGCTCGTCGCCGGCCCGCACTTCGTGCCGTTCACGGCGACGTTCGAATCGACAGCTTCCACGTGGTGGGCGACATCGCGATCGACACGTTGGATTTCGATGGCGAGTTGACTAGGGACAGCAAGCAGATCCATTTCCACGGGAAGACCCTGCTTGTATGGAAGAAGCAGGAAGACAGTTCGTGGAAGGTTTTTCGCTACATGTTTGACGAGATCCCGGCGAAAAAATAAGGCTCGCCCGACAGAACTCACCTTTGTCCCGAAATTTATGGGTGTACTCCTAGCCGACGTCGTGGCGCGTCGCGTTCCCGTTAGCGCCCTTTGGCGTTATAGCGCCGATCTCCCGGCTTCCTGCTCCCTGCTGCTCCCCGCCGTTCCGGAACGCCGTGTTG
>QHPM01000017.1 GCA_003219095.1 Verrucomicrobiota bacterium | reverse complement strand
TCGAATTGTTGCGCGACAAAAATCTGCGCAACGAGGTGGGCGGGTTGCTGGAAGTGCTGGACGATCGCGAACGCAAAATTATTTTCTCGCGCTTCGGCCTCGACGGCGGCAAGCCAAAGACGCTGGAAGAAGTCGGGAAAAAATTTGGGGTGACGCGGGAGCGTATTCGCCAGTTGCAAAACATCGCGTTGTCAAAGTTGCGCCGCGCCCTGGCGAAGAAAGAGCGGCCGATCGACATCGACCTCGAAATGCCGGTCGAGGCGTAACCGGACGCGTCCCGGAACATAGACTTCCAGGTCTGTGCGCCAAACAAGCTTGTAGCCGGTTTCGCTTCAGCCCTGAAAGCATTCGGGGCTGGGCGCACAGGCAGAACGCCTGTGTTCCAATTACGGTCGGGACGTAAGCCAAAGATGTCATCCCCGAGCGTAGCGAAGGGGACCTCTCCAAACATCACACATCAGCGGACACCTCGTGGGGTCCCTCGCCGTCTGCGCGGCTCGGAATGACCAGCGGTTATTTGCTTGGCTATGCTCGCATAATCATCTCGCCGTCCGCAGCTGCACCGTATCCACCAATGTCTCACCCGCACGCAGATCACTGATGATTACCAAATTGTCGCCCGGCGACGTCAATCCCGCGTCGCGCAGATACTTCTCGGCTGCTTCGATCGTGGCGTTGGGATCATCGGAAAATTTTATCCGCACCGGATAGGTCCCCCAACAAAGGGCGAGCTGGCGTCGCACTTCCTCGCTCGGAGTGAAGGCAAAAATTGTGGCGTGTTCCGGACGCAGGTTGGAGGTGTTGCGGGCCATCGCGCCGTGTCGGGTAAAGACGATGATCCGCGCCCGCGACAGCGAGTTCGCCAGCACGATCGCAGATGCGACAGTTTTTTGTCGCACATCTTCGAGCACAGCTGCTTTGGCGTAACCGGCGCCCCCGCTGCGCTCGATCCGCAGTGCGACCCGGTTCAAAATGCGCACACATTCGACCGGATAATCGCCGAGGCTGGTTTCCCCGCTTAACATGATGGCGTCGGCTTGTTCGAAAACCGCATTGGCCACGTCGGTAATTTCCGCGCGCGTCGGCAAGGGATTATGGATCATCGATTCCAGCATATGCGTCGCCACCACCACCGGTTTTCCCAGACGCGCACAAAGCTTCACAATCTTTCGCTGAATGATCGGCAGCTCCTCAATTGGGCATTCGATCCCAAGATCGCCGCGGGCCACCATGATGGCATCGGCCGCGGCGATGATCTCGTGGATCAAGCGGACGGCGGATTGATCTTCGATCTTTGCCATGACCTGGGCCTTGCTTTTCTTTTGCGCAAGCAGTCCCCGCAATTCCTCCAGATCGCTCTGCTGACGGACGAAGCTCAAGGCGATGAAGTCCACGTTCATTTCCACGCCCAGCGCGATGTCTCCGAGATCTTTTTGGGTAAGCGGCGGTAAATTCACTCGCACACCCGGCAGATTAATATGTCGTCGCGAGCCCAGCGTCCCGGGAGTGATCACTTTGCAACGAATACGGTTCTCGCGTTTCTCCAGCACCAGCAGATGAATGACGCCATTATCAACCAGAACGGTATCGCCTTCGTTGATGTCGTTGATCAATCCATCATAGTTCACATCTACCGAATAGGCTTCCTCGCTTTTGGCGCGGCGGACGGTGAACTCGAGAATATCTCCCGTTTTAAGATGCAAATCGGTCTTAAGATCACCCGTCCGAATGGCCGGGCCTTGCGTGTCCATGAGAATGGCGACGGCCCGACCAAGTTCTTCCGCGACCGCGCGGATGCGCGGAACGATTTCGCGCACCCAATCCTGCTGAGCGTGACTCATGTTGAGCCGGAAAACATTGGCGCCTTCGTGGACCAACTGCCGCAGCGTCTCTGGTTTCTCGCTCGCCGGACCGAGCGTGCAAATGATTTTGGTCCGGCGCATCGGAAGGAGAATTGTAGCTGGCGACAGAAACGCAAGTGCCCTTAAAATAGTTCGCGCGAAACATCGGCGGTGACCGAGTTCAAACTGAGGCCAAGCGGTGGCAGACGCGGCGGCCATGCCAGGGTAAAACCACCCTCTTCCCCGAGCGACAGATTGGGATTGTAAAAGGGGTCATCCGCGAGCTTGTCGCTCCACTTCTCCTGCATCCACTCCGCTTCTCGACGAAATTCCAGCTTTTGCTCCTCGCTAAATTGACGGCCGCGCGATGCG
>QHPM01000296.1 GCA_003219095.1 Verrucomicrobiota bacterium | reverse complement strand
CAATCTTCTTCCGGGGGCAGGTCGAGGATGAGCAGGCCGTCGACGCCGGCCCCTGCCGCCTCGCGCTCAAACTCGTCGATTCCATAACGCAAAATTGGATTCAGGTAGGTGTAGAGGACAATCGGTAGCCGGGAATGCCGGCGAATTTGGCGGACGCATTCCAAGACACCATGCACCGTCGCGCCGGCCTCGAGCGCGCGTTGCGCGCCGAGTTGATTGACAATGCCATCCGCCAACGGATCGGAAAACGGAATTCCCAACTCCAGAAGGTCGGCTCCCTCTTTTTCCAGCGCGAGCGAGATCTCGACGGTGCGAGCAAAATTTGGATCGCCCGCGCAAATGTAGGGAATGAAGGCGGCACGCTTCTCCTCACGGCAACTAGCAAAAAGACGTTCGATTCGTTCGGACATCGCTGGCATTCTTAGCGCAGATTCAGTCCGCTTGAAATGATGATGCTCAGCACCCTGGTTAACGGTTACATTCTCGGCTGGTCGGTTGCATGGCCGCCAGGGCCGATTAATGCCGAAATGATCCGGCGCGGTTTGCTGCCGAAGGAGCGCGGCGGGGGATTCTGGTCGGCTTGGCCCATCGGTCTTGGCGCGTGCACCGGCGACTTCATCTGGGCCTTTTGCGTTTCCGTCGGCGCAGGCGCCCTGCTCAACTCAATCGCGATTCGGCGTATGCTTGCGATCGTAAGTCTGGCACTGCTCTTATTTTTGGCGGCTCGCTTCGCCATTGGAGCGTGGAAAATCTATCGTGCCCATCGCAGCGTCGAGTTTCAAACGCCAAAAAGCGAACGGCGCGGCGGTTTCTTGTTTGGTCTTTTTGTGGTGTTAATGAGTCCGTGGAATGTCGGCTTTTGGTTGGCCGTCATCGGCAGCCAGCCCACGCAAAGCGCAAGTGTGCGACAGTCCCTCGCCATCGCAGTTGCGGTTGTTCTCGGTGCGCTAACCTGGGGCGTGGTCTTATGCATTGCGCTAAAATTCGGCGCGCATGTCTTCTCCCATCCGAATTGGCAGATCGCCACCGAAGCCATCACCGCTACGGTTATGTTATGGTTCGCTATTCGGCTTCTCCTCCATTTCCCATGAACGCGATCACTGAAGCGCGTACCGCAACGCTGACTGTTAACGAGATCTACCACTCGATTCAGGGTGAAAGCACCTGGGCGGGACTTCCGTGCGTCTTTGTGCGGCTGACTTTCTGCGATCTGCGCTGCACTTATTGCGACACCGCCTATGCCTTTTACGAAGGCGAAAAGAAAACGCTGCCCGAGATTACGACCGAAGTTTTGAAATTCGATTGTCCGTTGGTCGAAATCACCGGCGGCGAGCCACTCCTGCAAAAAAATGTTCTTCCGTTGATGAGTGCATTGGCTGATGCCGGAAAAACGGTGCTACTGGAAACAAGCGGCGCACACGATATTTCGAAGGTCGATCTGCGGGTGCATCGCATCATGGACTTGAAAACGCCCGGTAGCGGCGAATGCGCGCGGAATCTGTGGTCAAACATTCAGCATTTGACCAGGCGCGACGAAGTGAAATTCGTGGTCGGCTCGCGCGAAGACTACGAATGGTCACGCGACAGGATGCGCGAGCATAATCTCTCCGAACGCTGTCACGCCGTTCTATTTTCACGTTGGCCGACAATCTGAAAGCGCGTTTTCAATTGCAGATACACAAATTCATCTGGTCGCCAACGATGCGCAGCGTATGAATGGCGAGAGCAAAGCCTGGATTGTGATCTCGCGGCCGGACCGGTTGCCGACCGCGATCGCAGTGGCGCAGGCGATTCGCGCGCAATTTCCGGGCGGGGTCCATTTGCTGCGTGAGGAATCAAAATGGTGGGAGCGGGCACAATGGCGGTTGTATGCGGGACAATTCGACGAGATTCATGCTTTCCCGCGCGTGAATACGTGCCGTGGGTTGCGCGATTTGCCGCGGCTCTACCGCGAGTCCGCCGAGCGACGCGAAGCAATCGCGCACCTGCCGATCGATAAAAAACGCGATCTCATTGTTTGCGTGGGTGGGATTCTGACCATTTCTAACGCGGCGATCTCGGCGCATCCAGAGGCCAAAAAGGTACTTTGCATCGCAGAAAAAGTTTATCGCGATCTCACCCGTGTCGGCGACCGCACCCGTTATCGATTTACCACTTCGGGTTGGTTACAAAATCGGATTGTCGAACCGATGGCGGGTTTAAACCGGACGCTCCACTTCAAGCCACGCATCAATCCGGGTGGCGATGGGGTCCGGGTCGAGCGTCTGCAAAAAAATCCGGACTTACTCTACGATCGAATCGTGGTTATGAGCAACGGCGGGACCGACATCTCAGACAACCCAAAAATAATTGGTGCCAGATTTCCGAGCGTAGCCGAGCTGCGGGATTTGCCGCAGGTCAGCGACAGAAACGGAGATGGGTCCAGTCGTCAGGTGATCTTTTTCGGCACGCCCTTCCTGCTGATTCATAACGTGTCACCCGATGTTTACGTCGAACGACTCAACCGTTGCCTCGATTATTTGCGGCGGAATTTCAGCGGGCACACTTTGATTTATCGTCCGCACCCGAATGAGACGAATGAGGCTGACCGGATAGAACTGGACGGTTTTCGGATCGAAAACGATCGCGAAGCCGCTGAGCTTTATTTTTTGCGGAACTATCAAACCATCGTGGCCGTTTTCTCGGTCTCCTCAACGGTATCGCGGACGGCGTTGAACAATGGGATCAATGGTTACGCGATGTATCCCATCTTTCCGTTCACCACCCAGCAGGCGGAATTTTTTGCCGGAGTGATGGGTGAGGTGCCGGTTGAGTTCACTATTCGCGATCTAAATTCGCCGCCGATACGGTATCAACCGCTTGCCGTGGAAAGGGAGCGCAGTTTTGCAGAAGCAATGGGAGTGGCGGCGGAGACGCAATCGGTAGGGACGCATCTCCGAGGCGTCCCAAACATCAAATGAAAACAGATTCGAGGGACGGCTGGGAGAGCCATCCCTACCGCGATGTAATCGGTCGCCGCTCGTTGCCGCACGATCCACCGCTTTTTGTCGATCCCAGCAAAGAGATTTTTTTTTATAACAATCTGCTGCAAAAACGTGATACAAACCAGCTTTGCCATCCCGAGGTCGCATCAGTCCTCTTCCAGTCGATGCAATTTTATCAACGCCAGCAGAGATGGTTTGTTCCGATTCTTCTTTTGATGCCGGACCATGTTCATTTCCTCGCCAGCTTCTCGATGGATGTGAAGATGACGAATGTTGTTGCAAGTTGGAAGCGCTTCACCTCGAACCACGCCAAGATTAAATGGCAGCGTGATTTTTTCGATCATCGCCTGCGCGGAAACGAAGGTTGGCGTGAGAAATGCGACTACATCTTGCAGAATCCAGTTCGCGCTGGGTTGATTGGGAAATACGAAGATTGGCCGTACGTCCTGTTGCCGGCCGACGGGTAGGGACGCATCTCCGAGGCGTCCCAAACTTTTCCTGACAGTGTGGGACGGCTCGGAGAGCCATCCCTACCAAGTGGAAGCTAGTGTTTCGGCGCGCGCACGGTGCCAGTCTCGACCGCGAGCTTGCGCTGCTCGACGATCCGGTTCGCGGTTTCTTCCACCATTTGCTCGAGCAACATGCGCAGATGTGTGTTTCGCCGATAATCAGCGGGCGCGATGTGTTTAACCCGATCGGCGTGGGTAGAGAGTTGATAACATTTTTTGAATCCTACGCGCTGCGGATCATCAGGATTGTAAACCGCGATTGCTTGTCCCCCATTCTTCTTCATTACCGTGAAGCACGGAACATCGGTCGGCCCGTCACCGACATAAATCATGTTGGGAAATGGAATCGGCCGAATTTCAGGATCCATGTGATCATTTACGTCCTGCGCCATATCGAGAAAGCCTTTATTAATGCGAAAAAGAAACTGCGTCTTTTGAGTATGACTGATGACGCGCTTCGGGAAAATGATGCGACCTTCGTTGTCGACCGCGAACTCGCATCCGAAAATGGCACGCACATAAGGCGCGAGCCGGCTGCCATCGATCAACACCTTCATGCCCGATGAAATGATGTAATGTTCGACGCTGATGCCGTGAGCGGCATGTTCCGCGGTGAGCAAGCCTTCGCCGCCGCAAAATTCCTCAAACATTTCCGGCAAGCCTTTATAAAAGTTTAGCTTCGCCCCCAGTTTTCTGAGCTCCTCGTTAGTTGGCCGATCCATCTCAAGCTGATCGAGCAGGACCTTCATGTAGGCCTCGGACTCAGGGTCTGATCGTAATCGTAGACGATGGCGATGGTGTTTTGCGGAGCGGACATGGTTGGGAACGCAATTCGTAAATCGTTACATCGCTACATCGAGAATTAGGTTAACAAATAACGATTCTCGATTCACGGTTCACGGTTCAACGAGTTCCTTAGCCGCGAAACAAAATCATCGAACAGCTCATCATAAATTTTGCCGCGCTCGGGATGGTATTGGACTCCGAGAGCGAAGGGGTAATCGCGCAGTTTCACCTGCTCGATGATGTCATCACTGGCGCACCAGGACTCCACTTCGAGACCGACGCCCAGTTTATCGATCGCCTGATGATGCGAGCTATTTACTTTTTCAAAACGATAGCGCGTTTTGCGATCGGACCGGAGCGGTTGGACATCGTGCGTCTTCTGATCCGGCAGGTTATGGCCGGCGATGTCGAGATGAAGGGTACCGCCGAGGGCGACATTGAGAGTTTGTAATCCCTTGCAGATCGCAAAAATCGGAAGCCTGCCTTCGATCGCACTCTTGATAGCGTTGAGTTCCCAGCGATCGCGGTCGGGATTCACATCCTTTTCGATGACAGATGGATCGGGAACAGGCTGGTTTAAGAACTCGGGAGCAACGTCTGGTCCGCCAGTTAGCAACAGTCCATTCATTCGTTCGAACGGAACGTTGCCCTGAGCCGCATTCCAGACTTTCACCTCTGCATAACGCGACAAGAAAGGCGCGAAGTATTTCTCGTCCGAGCGTCGCATCCAGGTGGCGAGGTTTGGCATTCGCAAAAGGTGCCGTCATTTCAAGCGAAGTCGAGGGATCCGCTCCATCGGGCGGTCTTCAAGAATTCGTCGTGAATTCGTTAGCGCCCGAGAATAATGAAGATGCCGGCGAGGAGGGCAATGATTCCGGGAATGACACCAAAGTAGAATCCGAAGGTTCCAATCAGGCCGGCGAGAATCAAATAGATCGCTAGCAACAGCATTCCGATATTTTTGGTAAAGGTCATGAAATGATGATTTGCCGATCTCGTCTGATGTCACGCCAAATCAGCTCCAAGGAGCGGCTGTCCAAACTGCCGACCAAGGAACGGCTGCTTCCAAGCTGCCGACTCAACCAACGGCGATCGCGAGATCGCCGCTCGTTGTTACTCGATCTTCTTTGCGAGCTTACTTTCGTAAAGAATGTATTCACTGCTTCGCAAAGGCGCTTCCTCCGGGATTACGCCGGATGTAGCGCAGCCGCCGATTTACAACAGTCGGCGGTTTGGAAAGCGCCGCTCCTTGTGACCCCTTGCTCAATCACAGCCCCATTAACTCGCGGACGTATTTCACCGGCGGGCTGCCAAAGGAAATGACGGTGTCGTTATAGTTTTTGAGATTGAAGGCTGTGCCATCTCTGGCTTTGGCACGATCGCGCAGGTCGAGGTGCTCGGCCACACCGACGAAATAGGTCGATAGTTGCGCCGAGCTAAGCCGAGCGCGCTTCCATTTCGCGACGGCTTCGCCTTCCTGCTGGAAACCTTCTTTCATCATCAAATCCATCGCTTCTTTTTCGCTCATGTTTTTGGCGTGAATCCCCTGATCGATGATGGCGTTGCAAATCACGCGCAATCGCATTTTCAACTGTTGCATTTTCACTTCTGCCCCGCCATAGCCCAGTTCCGCCATCATTTGCTCGCAATAAACGGCCCAGCCTTCGATGAAGGTTCCGCTCCGAAAAATAGCGCGAACCAGGGTGGGCGCGCGGAATTCGTTGGCATGGGCGAGTTGCAAATAATGTCCGGGCATCGCTTCGTGCACAGTCAGGTCGCGGCACATGTAATTGTTGTATTCCCTGAAAAACGATTCCTTACGCTGTGCGCTCCAATCTTTTGGGGTCGGTTCGACTGCGAAAAATGTTTTGCCATTATGCTCCAGCGGCCCCGGAGAATCGCAATACGCAATCCCCTGCCCGCGCTTGAACTCTGGCATAACAATGACCTCAAGCGGCTTCTCTGGTACCGTAACGACGTCGTGCTGCCTGGTGAAGTCGGTCGCTTCGCGGACAATTTTTTGCGCGTAACCGACGATGGTATTGTCATCGGGATGCTGCTCGGCCAACTTGTCCAGGACGGCGGCCGTGACTTTCTTCTTGTCGTCTAGCGTGGCTTTCCCTGCATTCGGGAAATGTTTTTTGTAAAGGGGGAGCGCGGTTTCGTAGATCGCTTTTTGGGTTTGCGCCAAATCAGCCTGGGCGCGCTGCATGATCTCTTCCATTGATAAATCGGAAGCAAGAGCGAAGCGCAATTTCTTTCGGAACTTCTCAGCGCCCAGGCGAAAATCACCGTCAGAGCGCGGGAGCAGATCCTTTTGCAACCATGCCTTGTAATCTTCCAGGGCTTTGGCTGTTTTTTCCTGGATTGGTCCGAGATCCTTTGCCACCTGCGGCGCCTGATTAAGCAAGGGCGAAAGACCTTCCCGCACTAACGAGATTGCGCCTTGGGTCTGCTCGATCGCCGTCTCAGTATAAATTTTGGGTGAGTGCTTTAAGCTCGCCTTGGCTTGAGCGATGACCGCGGGAATTCCTTCCAGGCGTTTGCGCAGATTCGGAATGCGCTGCTCGGCCGGCGCGAAATCGCGTGCCACCAGCAAATAGATACTGTTGGCGAGACTTTGATTGTAGACCAGCGGGTTCCATTCCCATTCCTTTAGTTCTTCGATGCCGAAGATTTCGTTATCGACGTTGTCCTTAAGCAAACGGACATCCACCTTGTTTGCGCCGGTCAGTTGTGAAAGCTCATTGAATGCTTCAAGCTGCTGTCGCGTCTGCTTGGCGCGTGCCAATTCCTGGGCCCGCGCTTCCGCGGAGTAATCAGTGAGCTTGTCATCGAAACGATGGTCGCCCAATTCGGTAGCGTATTCGGGATTACTAGTTAGGAATTCCTCGATGTAGTCGTGCGCGATCTGTTGGAATTGTTCATCCTGCGGGGTGGCATGAATGTTTGTCAACGGGATAACTAACGAGAACGATGCAAGTATTGTGATAATCCGTTTCATAAATATTTTCACAAGCGCGGCTGACAGAAACGCCCTGCAAATCCGATAAGCAGCGATTAGGTGGGCGAACCGCCGGCAAGGATTGGCTCGGTTGCAATTTCGTCCAGCGTCGGCTGCGATTGCAAGTAAGTACGACCTTTGTAATAGCGTGCGACGAATACGAACACGACCGACATGACAAACATCAAGATCGTGAAGAAGGTGAAATACTGATAGTCGGTCAGCTTTTTGGTGCCATCGGGATTCAGCAGCCACGCATTAACGCGGGCGTCGAAAAATTCGCCGGCAGCGACGGTGAGAAGCCACAGAGCCATGATTGAGCTCTTCATCGAGTTGGGGGCCTGGGTGTAGGAAAATTCCAACCCAGTGATCGACACCATCGCTTCGCCGAGGGTCAAAATGACATAAGCAACAAATTGCCAGTTCACGCTTGGCTTCAAACCGGCATCGATTTGGCCCTGGATCCAAACAATGACGACGAAGCTCAGGGCGGTTAGAAACAATCCAATTCCAATCTTGCGCAATGGTGTGAGCGGAAAGACGCGATCGATTGCCGGATAGATGACATAATTCACCAGCGGAATGAAAAGCAGGATCAAAATCGGGTTCGCCGTTTGCACTTGCGCTGCGAACAAGTCCATCCCCAGCCAATGCAGATTCATTTTCTCCGCCTGCAACGTCCATTCGATGCCGTTGCTCATTCCCCAGAGCGCCCAGAAAAAGAGAATGAAGACGTAGACCATGGCGATGCGTCCGATCGTGAGGAGGCCCTCTCGACTGAAGGTTTCGCGCAGATAACCGAGTCCGGCCGGGGGGATGTGCACCATTTTATTGCGCCCAGCCCAGAAAAAAATCGTGGCGATAAACATGGCGACGCCGGGAATTCCAAAACCCCAACGTGGACCAAAATGCGGATTCGCCAGCAGCCATGGACAAAGAATGGTGGAAATGAACGAACCGGCGTTGATTGAAAAATAGAACCAGCCAAACATTTTTGAAAGCAAGTGCTTGTTCGACTCGCCGAACTGATCGCCAACGTTTGCCGAAACACACGGTTTGATGCCGCCCGCGCCGAGACAGATTAACGCGAGACCGATCGCGAGCATGTAACGTTGCCCAAACGCGATTGCCCACGATGTATCCAGAAACGCGAGCGCGAGATGGCCGAGACAGTAGACGATCGACAACGAAAGAATCGTGCGGTATCGGCCGAGCCAACCGTCGGCAATGATGGCGCCGAGAATCGGGAGGAAATAAACGCCGGTGACGAAGTAATGGCTGTATTTGTAGGCTTCGTTAGGCTCCATCGGGGCAAGCACGCCGGAGTTGTTGAGGATGTAATGCGCCATGAAGACGGTCAGGATCGACTTCATGCCGTAGTAGCTGAAACGCTCGGCCGCTTCGTTACCGATAATAAAGGGCACGCCCGGTGGCATCCTCGTGATGTTCGGCGGCGACCTGAGGTATTTGTGGTTGGCCATAATCCTTTGGCTAAGGTCGTTTCTCAGGGAAAAATTTTACCGGCGTCGCCGTGGCCGACGCGCCCGGGGTGGCACCGGGCTTGGGGTTGTCCGCCAATGTCATCAGTTCCCTTTGCACTTCGGGATATTCGCCGACGCGGTGTTTTTCACAGGAAATGGAAAAGAGAAGTGCGACGCCGGTAACGAAAATGCCAATGCGTGGTGTCAGCCCCATGAGTAAGGCGCACACTAACGAATAATCCAGCCATCACGCAACCAAAACTCACCCGTCTCATTGATAAGCTCCAAATCCCAATTTCCAAATTTCAAAATCCAAAGGGTTTTCTCAGCGTCGACTCTTTGGAATTGTGGATTGGGGTTTTCCTGAACCTTGGGATTTGGATTTTTGCGATTTTCGCTTTGGTACCGGCGATGATGAGAGGTCCAACTGTTAAGATCTGGAATGGTCCGGGATCTCGAAATCGCTCTACCAACTCATGGCGGCAGGATATAGACTTCGACCAGAGCGTTGCCGGTGGTGCTGTTTTTGCCGGTCACGACGGCGGTGGTATTGCCGGGTGGACGCACAATGACGATGGCCGATTCCTTGGCATTGGGCGGAGCGAACCCGCTCGCTTGAATCTCCGCCTGCTGGGTGTCGGCCCAATTGTCGTTAGATGCGAGCGGGTTCCCCTGAGCATCGCGCACGTCCAGCATCGGATCGGCCAGGACATCGGGCACGCCAAATTGCGAGAGCGTCGGCCCCAGCGCGCGCACAATCACCCTTACGATCCCATTGCCGGAAATAAACCCTCCAATCATCGCATTCTGGCCGACATCAACAAAGCCACGTGTACTAATATTCGTTAGGGTGGTGATAGCGGCCTGATCAATGTCATAGGCTTCGACCAGCGCCACTCCCGTCGTATTGTTCTTCCCGCGCACGATGGCGGTATAGTTACCGGGCGCAAAGGTGTGAAGAATGGCCGACTCCTTGTCATCAGGGGGCGCCTTACCGGTGGCACTAATGGCCGCTTGCTGAGTGTCTTTCCAATTATCGTTAGAAGTAATCAATGCTCCACTGCCATCGTGCAGTTCCAGGGTTGGATCAGCCAATACTCCGGTGACACCAAACTGAGTCAGGGTCGGTCCCAGCGCCCGTAACAGCACCTCCTTGTTGCCGCTGCCGCCAATAATGAAGCCGCCGATTAAAACACTGTTGCCCGTCAGCACTTCCATCCGGGTGGAGATGTTGAGCAATTGTCCAATTGCGGCGGAAAACTCGGAGGTGTTGCCGTTTGGATCGGTGGCGGTGGCGGTAATGCGCTGGCCGGCTCCAATTTGGGGGAAGTTGACATTAAAGGAGGCGTTGCCACTAGCATTGGCCGTAGCGTTGCTAAATCCGAGAAAAACCTGGCCTTCGCCGTTGCCAGATGGATCAATCGCGTCATTGGCAAAGAATTCGATTCGATACGTGGTGCTGGCGACACTGTTGAGGGTGCCAGCGATGGATGTCATTCCACCGCCGCTGCTCACCGACGTCAGCACGGGATAGTTCTGCAAATTGTTCGCACCTATATCTGCGTCGCCAGGGTCGTTAGGCGTAACGCCGAAGACATTCTCGATGCCGCCGAGAAGGTTAATTCCCAAACGTGTGTTGGAAAAGATCGAGTTGCCGAGAATAGAATTGTTGACGCCGCTCACGACCCCACCACTCGAACACGACACAACTCTCACCCCATCCAGGCCATTGAAGGCAATGACGTTGCCCGCGCCCGCGGCTGTGCCGCCGATAGTGTTGTTGTCAATACACTGCAGGTCGATACCAAATCCAGCATTGCCGAGATTGCCCGTGCCGTTGACATCCGTACCGATGTAGTTGCCTTGAATCAAAACCTTGGGGCTGGCGCCGGAAATCCCATCTCCGCTGTTGCCGGAAATGATGTTGCGCGCGGTAGCGCTCGTGCCGCCGATGGTGTTAACGCCTCCTGCGGGTTCGACCGATGCGAAGATTTGGATGCCCGATCCGCCGTTGCCTAAAGCCGCGGTGCCGTTGATGTCCGTGCCGATGTAGTTGCCCTGGATCAGATTGCCCGTCGTCGAGGCTTGGAGCTCAAATCTGATTCCGTGTGAGCCGCTGCCGGAAATGATATTGCGCGCTGCGGGCGTTGTGCCGCCGATAGTATTGTTACTCTCAGCATTAAAACCGTCGGCAACCATGAGTATGCCAAAAGCGCCATTAGGCACCTTCGCCGTGCCCGCAGCATTTGTGCCGATGAAATTGCCTTGAATCAGATTGCGGCTGCCATCGAGAGTAATGCCGTAACCGCTGTTGCCGGAAATGACGTTGCCCGCTCCAGTCACTGTGCCTCCGATGAGGGTGTCGTTGGTGCGCAGGAAATCGATTCCCGTGCCGAAGCCAAGACCGGCCGTGCCGGCAGCGTTCGTGCCGATGTAGTTGCCTTGAATCTTATTGCCGGTGATGGTGTCGTCGAACAACTTAATGTTGTCACTGGCGTTGCCGGAAATGACGTTGCGCGCGGCGGGCGTTGTGCCGCCGATGGTGTTGTTGGAGGAACCTGTGCCACCGCCGTTGTTACCGATGGCTATGCCGATAACACTTTGACTTACGCCTCCATTGACCAATGCGGCGGTGCCCGCGGCGTTCGTGCCGATGTAGTTGCCTTGAATCGTCGTCCCGCTCGAAGCGGGGCCGTTAATCTGAATGCCAGTGTTGTTGCCAGAGATGACGTTGCGCGCGGCAGGCGTTGTGCCTCCGATGATGTTGTTAGGCGAACTCTCAATGCGCACGCCGAAGTCGCGGTTGGTGGACGCCGCTGTGCCGGCCGCATTCAGGCCGAGGAAACAACCCTCGACTAAGTTGCCACCGCCCGTCTGCAGAAGGATGGCCGTGTTGCCGCAATTACCGTTAAAGCGATTGATTACCACACCGCGTACCGTGCTATTGCCAGCGGTAATGACGAGAGCACCGCAGACCGCGCTGTTGCCATTCAACTCAATGAGGTGGACGGAGTTGTCGCCAATGGCCATTGTGTTCGCGCTTGAACCCGGTTGCGTGTACCCATCAATAACAACCGGATCGGTGATGGTGGGCAATACTGTAAGCGGAATAATGGTACGAACGCCTGCGCCGGGAATGTTGAAGGTTATCGTGTCGAGCACGCCGGCGCTGGAATTCGAATCCAGCAATGCTTGTCGCAGAGATCCGGCACCAGAGTCCGCGGTGTTGCTGACAATGAGAATCGCAGCGTGGGCGGTCAAGTGTGCGCCGAACAGGAAGGCCCCGCAGATCAGCGCAACGCTTTTCCCGACCGTCCGGGAATTCGACGCTAAAGAGCTCATCTTCCGGTAAAATCTGAGCGGACCCCGCCGCTGCCGAATGGATGTTTGAATTGTCATAAGCACCTTTCATTTTGCGAACACT
>QHPM01000016.1 GCA_003219095.1 Verrucomicrobiota bacterium | reverse complement strand
GACTCGAAATCTTGCAGCGTGCACCGATTCTGGCGTTTTTTTGGATCTCCACAAAAGATCCAATCTTGGTCTCGTCGCCGACCTCGCAGCCATAGAGGTTGACGAAACCAAAGATGCGCACATCGCGCCCTAGCTTTACGTCCTGCGCGATTAGTTGGTATGCCCCACGGGCGTCGCTCATACGGCCAGAGGTCCGACCTGAACGGCGCCGCGACTTTGCCTCGGGCGCTGCGATACGACGCCATCATCGCGTTTGCGAAGGAAGTTCAGCGGGGCGCCGTTTGCTTTGAGCGAAGCAGTTGCCGCTTCCAAAATAGTGACCAGTTCCAAACCGGAACGGCCGCTGGTCGTCGGCTCCATTCCGCTTTCGATGCAATCGATGAAATGCTGGCACTCTACCTTTAGCGGTTCCTCTTGCTGGATGTGGGGAATATAGCTATCCCCATAATGATAGGAGTAATGGAACTCGGCAAACGTATCGTAATGCGGGGGACGATCGACCCGCACATCATAAATTCGGATTTTTTCCAACGGCTGTAGATCATCGTAAACGATCATCCGCCGCGTCCCAACGATGGTCATTTCGCGAACCTTCCGCGGCTCCAGCCAACTACTTTGGATCGTCGCGAATTTTTTGTTACGGAAGGAAAGCGAGAGATTCGTGACGTCTTCAACTCCCGAGGTTACATGCGCGTTGCCCTGGCAGTTGACTGTCAGTGGCAGCTCGCCAAGGATGTGCAGGATGATGGAAATATCGTGTGGTGCCAGATCCCAAACGACGTTGATGTCCTTTTGAAATAATCCCAGGTTGAGGCGGCGCGAGTTGATATAGCGAATGTCGCCAATATCACCAGCATTAATGATGTCGCAGATTTTGCGGACGGAAGAAGAGTAGAGAAAAGTGTGGCCACTCATCAGAACGACACCTTTTTCGTCGGCGATTTCGATCAACTCCTCACACTCCGCTGAAGATGCGGCGAGCGGCTTTTCCACCAGCGTATGCTTGCCGGCGAGCAAGCTCGCTTTGGCAAGATTGTAATGATAGGCGACCGGTGTGGCGATGGCGAGGGCATGCACGTCCGGATCCTTGATTAAGGTTGCGGCGTCGGTGTGCGCGTCGATGTCGGAATAAAGCGTGCGCAAATGGCGCAATCGACTCTCATTGACGTCACAAATTGCCTTGAGGCGGCAACTGGTGAGCGTCTTGAAATTTCGGACGAGGTTCGGGCCCCAATAACCGCACCCGATTACCCCAACATTAATGGGTGATGACATTTTTGGCCGCTTAAGTCTTTACCGGCGGGGTGGATTGAGCACTGGAACGTGGCAATGGTTGCACAGTGTCGGAAAACTGGACAACAATCGCAGGCAGAGTTCGCAGGATGATCTTAATATCCAATGAAGGGGAAATGTTACGTGCGTAAAAGATATCCATCTCGATCATTTGACGGAATGTCGTCCGGTTTTTGCCGTTGACCTGCCATAGCCCGGTAAGGCCGGGCAGTGCGTTTACGCGCGCGCGTTGTTCCGGCGCATAACGTTCAAACTCACCGACGGTGCAAGGCCGGGGTCCGACCAGACTCATTTCTCCCTTCAACACATTGAAGATTTGTGGCAACTCGTCGAGACCGGTTGCTCTCAAAAACTTCCCGCCAAGGATGAGACGTGGATCTCCAGTGGCGTCGAGTTTGATCATCGGACGATCGCTAATGATCAAATGTTCAAGGTAAGCCTCATGGATATGAGTCTCGGCATTCACCTTCATGGTGCGAAATTTTACGAGCATGAAACGGCGACCCTTAAATCCGATCCGCGGTTGTCGGTAAAAAATGGGCCCAGGCGAAGTAACGGCGACCCAGAGTGCGACCAAGGTCATTATCGGTAGCCAGACCGGAGATAGGAGCGTAACCATGGCCAGGTCGATAAGTCTTTTCCATTTAGGCAAGGCGGCCGCAAGTTCCTCGCGCGAACATGGGCTCGAAGAAAACGAAGCTTCGGAATCGCCACGATGGACTCGTGCCACTTCGGTGACGAGCTGATGAAGAAAACGAGTAACCTCGGGGGCCTTCTCTCCATCCGCGGACGCAACCCGGTCGACACGCGCTTCGCGATTCGCTTTTTCAACTTCGCTGGTTCTGCCTTCCATGATTTATTCCCGTTTTTGCTGTCCTAGCAATCCGAGAGATTGAGACACGCTGCCGCCCGTGGTTGCTGGTGTCATTTCTTAGCCAGAACCTTTTCCCACACTAAAGCTCGCTGTCACTCTCCCACGCGGACACGCTATAATTTCCACGCTTACTAGAGCTACAACTTTAACGATTTCTCGTCAATAAATTTCGCTCTTATTTTTTAGGCTTTTTAGGTTGTCTAAAAAGAACAGTTTAGCAGGCCTGCCTACACCTCATTTTTATTAAACTGCGCCTAAGCCGATTCGTTGCGCCCGCATCCTGCGGCTTCGCTGCCCAGGGCAAATTCGCTGACAAAATCATCCGACGCCCCTGGAAGTGCCTCCGCTGTCGCGCGGCGAACAATGGCTCCCAACGCGTTCGTAAAGTAAAGCCGCCCCTCAGAGTCGCAACC
>QHPM01000295.1 GCA_003219095.1 Verrucomicrobiota bacterium | reverse complement strand
GCATGGCAAACTGGTCGATAAAGTCACCGATTTGGCCGGGCGCTACGCGGCGAGCGATGGGGCCGGAATGCATCAGGCATCGATCGCGGAAACCAAATTGGAAACCGAAACCGAGCGCCGCATTAACAAGCAGTTGGCCGATCAAATCTCGAAAATCGCCAAGTCCGATGGGGTGGAAGGGTGGTCTTTCGCCGCTCCCGCTTCGTGCCATAATGCGATCATTGAATTACTTGCCCCCGAAGTTCGCAATCGCATTGTCGAATTTGTGAAATCCGATCTGGTGAAAGTGGAGCCGGCGAAGTTGGCTTCCCATTTTCGCTCATTGCAGTCAATCTAGGGAAAATGCACCGTAGCCGAATCGCACGAGAGCCCTTGGCGTTTGCGGCTCGGAAGCGTTAGAATAGAGACCGCTATGCAATTGCCAGTAAACATCACTTACCGCGGCCTGAAAAAATCCCTGGGAATCGAACAATTGGTGTTGGAGAAAGCGACCCGGCTGGACAAATTTTGCGATCACATCAGCCGGTGCGACGTTGCGATCGAGCAACCGAATCATACTCACAAAAAAGGAAACCAATTCCGGGTCCGGATTGATGTCACCGTCCCGCCCGGACACGAATTGGTCGCGGAAGAAAAACAGATCGATAACGGCACGCACGAGCCGCTGGCGAAGGTGATACACGACGCGTTCAAGATAATGGAACGCGAATTGCGCCGGGTGGTGGACAAGCAACGGCGCAACGTGAAAACGCACGCCGATTCACGTTCGCCGAAGTAGTACTTACCTGCTCCTTCATCCGGGCGAACCGCCTGCTGCGATTACCGAGTTCGCCGGAATCTCCAGAGCGCCCAGTTCTCACTCACTCTTTTTTCCCCATTTGGCAATGATTTCATCAACCATCTGTTTTGGGTCACGACCACGCAGCATCGGATCATCCTTATAATACTCAGCCCAATAAAGAATGTCGCGGTAATCAGTCTGCGCCGATTTCACATACTCTTCGATTTTCTCCAGCTTGCCTTTGCTCAGCTCCAGGATGTCCCATCTTACCCGATCTCTTTCCGGTCCCGAGTAGCTGGCAACCAGCTCGATTACACGATCCTGATCTGCGCTTTGGAATTCACGGCGAATACGCTCGAGTAGGCGTTGCTCCATTACGGTATCTTCAATCTGCTGTCGCCGGGATCGGTGATCCCGGCCAACGTTTTGATAAACCGCAAAAAGCGGGCATCACCAATGCCGGGGCCAGCTGCCGCGCCAATCGACCGCTGCCACAGCCAACATCGACAACGAGGTGCCTCGTGTTTAATCCCAAAGAGCGCAAGAGATAATACTCCAATTTGCCGACTGCTTCGAACTCGCCTCCGACCGCGAGACGCAATGCCTCGTCTCCTGAGCCCAAGCGTTGCTCCAGTCTCCTAACATGATCGATATAGGCATGGTTCCCCTGAGACACGAGAGCGTTGGAGCAAGAACAACATCGGCCAGGACTTTCGTGCCCGCTAGTCCGCCCATTAACCGATGCTGCTCGTAGCGACTTGCCGCAGCCGGTTTGGACAGATAGTAAGTAAATTCCTAGAACCCACCGTGCCGCTGATTGAATTTCCGCCAGCCGGCGTCACTGACGTTTTGCAATCGCCTTATCTGCGACGACTAATTCGCAGCGGTCGCGTTGTCGGCAGCTTTGTCACGGTTCAGGTAATCGTGCAAATGATCGGTTTCCTGAGCGGAATCCTGCTCATTCGCATGCTCGAGCAACGCGAGTACGCCTTCTTCACCATCGCCAACACCATGCAGGGCACGCTGAATTTACTCGCCGATATCGGGGTTAGTGTTGGGCTCGTTTCCATTGGCGGCCGTGTTTGGCAGGACCGTCCCCGCTTGAGCCAATTAGTGAGCACCGCACTACATCTTCGGCGT
Organism: Verrucomicrobiota bacterium; assembly: GCA_003219095.1. GTDB lineage: Bacteria > Verrucomicrobiota > Verrucomicrobiia > Chthoniobacterales > UBA10450 > AV69. Next base: position 8,117 of record QHPM01000295.1, on the reverse strand, counting down.
CGTCTCGCTTTTCTGGCGGTGATCGTAGTCACGCCACTGCTCTATTTCATGCTCGCAAAAAATGGCGCGCCGCTCGTCTACGCTGTTTTGCTGATCATTGTCGTTTTGATTGGTCTCGTTATTCAGTATTCAACGGATCGATCTGTTCGGCGCGGTGTTACGTCTAACGATTCTTGTGCTTCTGGCCTTCATTTTCCTGAACGCGGGCATCGCCGTCGCCGTAGCGACGGTCGTGATTTTCCTGCAATATCTCTTGCTCCGCCGTTACAGCGCGAGGGTGATCGATTTTGGCGCGCCGCAAAACGCCGACGATCGCCAAACCATGCTCGGTCTCATTCGCAGCCAGGCCGCCAACGCTGTCTTCTATTGTTTTCAGGGCCAAATCACCATTTTTCTCATCAGCTTTTTCGCGCGTCAGAGCAGCTCGGTCGCGGAAGTGGGCGCGCTCGGCCGGCTCGCCATGATCTTTGTCGTGCTGGCAAATTTACTGGCTAACATTTTTGTTCCGGCGTTCGCCCGTTGTCAGGAGCGGCGACACTTGCGCTCGCTCTACCTCGAGATCGCCGGCGGAGTGACCTTGTTCTGCATTGTGGTGATCGCAGCCGCCGCAATTTTCCCCGACCAATTTCTCTTCGTCCTCGGGAACAAGTACGCCCATCTGCATCGCGAGCTTTTATTAATGGTCGGCTCAGCCGTGCTGGCCGCGCTAACCGGCACATTTTGGTCGCTTAATGCCGCCAAAGCCTGGGTCGCCGGATCGTGGCTTTACATTCCGCTAACCCTGCTCACCCAAATCGCCCTGATTCCGTTCACCGATTTTTCCAATGTGAGAAGCGTTCTCGTGTTCAACCTGCTTTCGAGCGTGCCGAATTTGCTGCTCAATCTCGCTCTTTCTTTTCGCGGTTTCCGCTCGTTGGAAACACCGGCCACGGCTTGAGCGATGTGGAATTTTGGTTACCACTTCGCGCGAAGTCGCGGCGGCCTGGCCCGAGAAGCTTATCGCATGCTTTTGCCAATGATCGTGCGCCGTCAAATCGATCCGCCGCGGACGCTCGATATCGACGTCTTTGCTTATTCGAACCAACCGATGTTGCCCGAACAAATCGCTTCCGCTCGCTCGTTTCTGAAATACGCCGGACGACCCAATAATTTCACGATTGTTTCAGACGGCACCCATTGCCGGCGCGCGGTTTCGGTCTTGCGGCAAATCGATTCCTGTATTCGTCTCGCCAGCGCGGGGGATTTTCTTCCAAAACAGTCCACTTTACGCGACTACTTCACCAGCCATCCGACCGGCAAACAGCTTGCCCTGATCATGAGTCTCCCCCGCGAACGGCCTGCTCTTTATGTCGACGCCGATGTTTTATTTTTTCCCGGCGCATTTACGCTGGCCGATCTCTTACGTAATCAGGACGCGCCAGCCCTTTATCTGCGCGACTGTCAGGTGGCGGGCGACGAACGCTTGCTGCGCGATCCGGCCGAGGCGGCCAATCCCGTAAACACGGGCGTCCTTTTCTTTTTCCAGAAACTCGACTGGTCCTCAGCCATGGAACGCCTTCAACAACTGGAGGGCGCGCCAAATTTTTTCACCAATCAGACGATGACGCACCTCGCAATGCACGCCAACGGCGGCCGTCCCCTGGATCCGGCGAAGTTCGTTTTACGACTCGACGATCAATTTCAGTTTGCCGACAGCTACGCCAACAACAGCATCATCCTGCGCCATTATGTCAATCCGGTCCGCCACAAGTTCTGGGAACAGATCTTTTTCGTGAATTCGATAGGTCTTCCGCTGTCGCACTCATGCGTATTTTAAGGATAGTCGATCTTCCATGGGACAGGCGGCTTGGCGCCGCGCGCATTTTCGTGGAATTGTCGCGAGCCTGGGAGGCTGCCGGGCACGAGGTCTCGCATTATTGTCTAGGCGACGCGTTTCCCGCCGCCACTTCATCGCCTGCGGTTTCGGCCTGGCGACGATTGCGTTTTCCGGCGAAGGCAGCCGCCTTTGTGAGAAAGGATGCTACTCGGTTCGACGTCATTGATTGCATCGTCGGAGCATTGCCGGTTAGGAAAGAACGTTTGAACTTCGCTGGTTTACTCGTCGCGCGATCGATCGGCTCCCATCGGTTGTATCGCGACTTCGAAAAGATGGCGCGTAAGCGTTGGCCGGATCAGCCGCGTGGAAAACTTTCCGGCCGAATCTTCTATACCATCTTTCAGCGTCAGCTGCTTCGAAATTCGGAAAAGGCAATGCGATATTGCGATCTCGTTAATTTGCCTAACGAGAATGAGCTGGAAGAGCTGGAACCAAGTAAGCCGGCAATCGTTCAACCATATGGGTTGACTGAACAGTGGCGCCAAAAGCTGATGGAAATGCAGGCTCCGGCCGAGACGCGTTTGGCGCAATGTAAAATCAGTTTTATCGGGATGTGGAGCACACGCAAAGGCGCGAAAGACTGGTGCCAGATCATTCGCCGCGTGCGTGCCATTGTTCCGGCAGCGCAATTCAAATTTCTTGGGACGCTGACCGAAAATGAAAGAGTCTTGCGCGATCTGGAGGTTTCTGTCTGCGATTGGATCGAAATTGTGCCGGAATTTCACCCCGACGAGCTGCCCAAACTTTTGTCGGATTCGACGGTAGGTGCATTCCCGACCTATGCAGAGGGTTTTGGTTTGGCTTTGCTTGAGCAACTGGCGGCAGGAATCCCAACTGTCTCTTACGACGCGCCCGGTCCGCGTTCTATCTTACAACGCACTTTGCCGGAGTTACTCGTTCCCGTCGGAAACGTAGAAAAATTTTCCGAGGCCTTGATCCAAACTCTTTGTGCTGATCTGACCAGTTACCGGAAATTCATTGAGCGATGCGCAGAAGTGGCGCGGCGATTCTTGTGGTCAACTATCGCAAAAGAGACGGCGCATCTCTACGAGGCGCATCTTGCTCGAGTACGGAACAATAGTGAATTCTCCGCGCATGGCTAACGACGCCGACGTCGTCTTACAAATAGTTCCTCGCGTTTCGGATGCCCTTGACGGAGTAACCGATTACGCTTTGAACTTGGGGAAGGCCTTATTGGCGCATTACCGGCTCAGATCGGTATTCGCCCCGATTGAACCCAGTCAGCTTTCAGGAAAGGATGAATTCAGAATAGCGCCTATTGCCGGCGCCGGCGTGTCTCCCGACAAACCCGCTCACCTGATCTTGCATTACGTCAACTACGGCTATCAGAAACGTGGGTTGCCGTTTTCGTTATTGCCAATCTTGCGTGCCCTTCGCGAGAGTTGTCGTGGCCGCCTCCTCGTAATTTTTCACGAACTCTTTGCCAGCGGCCCGCCTTGGAAGAGTGAGTTTTGGCTTCAGCCGCTGCAAAAAAAGATCGCGCGCGACGTGGCACGATTGGCCGATGCGCGACTCGTCAGCAGCGAATCGATGCGGCAAAGTCTCGAGAAACTTGCGCCCGGTCTCGACGCCGTTGTTCATCCGGTTCCATCTGCCTTCGGTGAACCGGTTATTGATCCCGCCGAATTGCGCGAGCGCGACAATCATCGCTGGCTCATTTGCGGCGGAACGGAATTAGTCGAACGCTCGCTACGCTCGTTCCTGCGAGTTGTCGGCACAATTCCCGCAAGCGTTGCCCCGCGAAATCTTGCCGTGGTTGGGGGGAGGGAAAACTCAAGGGTTCGCCAAATGTTGAAGACGTTGGCTGATATTCACTGCGAATATCAGCCTGCGGTTTCGCCCGAAAAAGCTTCGCAAATTCTTTCGACCTGCGCCTTCGCCTGGCTGGATTATTTCACGACCGGGCCGAGACCAGATCTCTTACTAAAATCGAGCTCGTTTGCGAATGTGTGCGCGCACGCAGTAGTATGCGTGACGCCGCATGCCATGGCTGCGATTTCCCGCCATGGCGATTCACTACCCGGACCCTTCACTATCGCGCCCGATAATGTGAAGCTGCCTTCCCCGAGTGAGCGTCCCGATGTGGCAAGACACATTTATGATTGGTATCATCGGCACGCCGCCGGGAGGACATTGGTGCAAATGGTGGCAAAAGCATTGCGGGTCTCGTGAACGCTGGTCAGTGAAGATTTTGTTTTCATCTTATGCCTACGCACCCCGAATCGGTGGCATCGAAATTGTTTCGACACTGCTTGCCCGCGAGTTCGTCGCCGCCGGCCACGAAGTCATTTTAGTCACAGAAACTCCGGCACGAGATTCGACCTCGGACCGATTCGACGTGGTGCGTAATCCGACGCTCGCGCGGTTGGGGAACCTTGTTCGTTGGTGTGACGTCGTTTTTCAAAACAATATCAGCTTGCGTCATCTCATCCCGTCGTTGTTCTGGCGTAAACCGGTCCTCGTGACACATCAGACCTGGATTCGAGATGTCGGCGGCGGAATTGGTTGGAACAATCGAATCAAGCGCGCGCTTTTACCGTGGGTGAAAAACGTCGCGGTCAGCAAAGCCATCGCCCGTGACGCAAACCTGGCGACCGAGGTAATCGGCAATCCCTATGACGATCGCATTTTTAAGATCAACGCGAACATTCGCCGCGATCGCGAACTCATTTTCGTCGGTCGTCTTGTTTCCGACAAGGGCGTCGACGTTTTGTTGCGCGGAGTCGGAATTCTGAAACGGCAAAAAATTCCTACAAATTTAACGATAATTGGATGCGGTCCGGAAGAGGAGAATCTTCGCGCGCTCATTCGAGAACTGAGCCTCGATCAGGCGGTGACATTTGCCGGCGAAAAAGTTGGGACGGAGCTGGTGGAACTGATGAATCGTCACCAGATCATCGTCGTTCCGTCTCGCTGGCCCGAGCCCTTTGGGATCGTTGCGCTGGAAGGGATCGCCTGCGGTTGCATCGCCGTGGGCTCAGAACAGGGTGGCTTAGGCGAGGCGATTGGGAATTGCGGAATGATATTTCGAAATGGCGATAGCGAAGAATTGGCAGTTCGCTTACGCGACTTGCTGAGTGATTCCTCCATGCGCGAGAAATTTCGATCGTCCGCGCCCGCGCATCTCCAGCAATTTCGCGCGCAAACCATCGCGCAACGTTATCTCGCACTTCTGCGCGAGTTGGCGGAATGATTATTCTCTCGCATCCCACCGGCAACGAGAACGTGCGGCAAACTGCACTTGCTTTTGCCGAGGCAGACTTGCTCGAGCAATTCTTTACCACGATCAACTGGAACCCCGGTTCTGGATTCGATCGAATCCTGCCGCCTAGCCTGCGCGAAAGCTTTCAACGCCGCTCGTTTCCGGAATTGGTGCGATCTCGCACCCGATCACGGCCCGCGCGTGAGGCTGCGCGATTACTTTTCGGTGCAATTCGTTTGCCGTTTTTGTCCCAACACGGACGCGGCATTTTGAATATTGACGCAATTTCCGCTGCACTCGATCGCGCGGTCGCGGCGGAAGTCGGAAAGAGCGAGAACTGCAAGCTTGTTTACGCCTACGAAGATTGCGCGACCGCAACTTTTGCGGCGGCAGAACATTGCCGAATTCCCCGCCTTTACGATCTGCCGATTGGCTACTGGCGCGTTGCCCAACACGTTTTTGCCGAGGAGTGCGAACGCGAACCGGAATGGGCGCCGACCTTGACGGGCATGCGTGACAGTAACGAAAAACTCGCGCGCAAGGATGAAGAGCTGCGTCTGGCCACGCACGTAGTGGTGGCCAGCACCTTTACCAAATCGACGCTGGCGCAAACGCCACATCAGCGGCCGATCACCGTGATTCCGTATGGTGCGCCGCCCACCGCGACTAACGAAATTGCGTGCGGAGGTGCCAAATTAAAAGTCTTGTTCGCTGGCTCTCTTGGTCAGCGTAAAGGGCTTTCCTATGCTTTGCGCGCAGTTGAATTAATCGGCGAAAAAAATTGCGAGCTGACGTTGCTGGGCCGGAAAACGGTCGAAGGTTGTCGCCCGCTCGATCAAGCGGTTCGCGTTCATCGCTGGCTTCCAAGCCTGAGTCATGCGCAAGTCCTGCTCGAAATGCGCCAGCATGATGTGCTAATTCTTCCATCGCTTTTCGAGGGATTCGGCCTTGCCATTACCGAAGCGATGTCCCAGGGGATGCCGGTTATTACTACTGCGCATACCGCGGGTCCGGACATAATTGATGATGGCGTAGATGGATTTATTGTTCCAATTCGTTCTGCGGAAGCACTCGCTGAAAAACTGGAGCTGCTGGCGCGTGATCGTGAACGTTTGAGGGCGATGAAAATTTCTGCGCGTGAAAAGGCGCAAATGCATCCCTGGGAAAATTATCAGCGTGCTCTTGTTACCGTGTCGCGGGAAGTAATGAAAAAATAGCCGGCCCGATGTCGAACTCTGCCAAAATTTCGCAGCCGCCACCCGTTACCGATTATTCTGCCATGCTTCGGAACATTCGCCGGCTCATCTATCTCTACCTCTTTCTCCTCATTATCGAAGGCGCTTTGCGCAAGTGGATCGTTCCGCAATTTTCCAATCCCTTGCTGCTGGTACGCGATCCAGTGGTTTTGGCGATCTATTTTCTGGCTTGGCACGCCCGCGTTTTTCCGCGCAACGGTTTCATTCTCTCGCTTGCCATCATCTGCATCCTTTCCTGGATCGTTTCCATCTTCGTCCTCGACCCTTATGTGCCGATGTCGCGCATTTTGCTCGTTACCGCTTACGGGTTTCGCTCAAACTTTCTGCATCTTCCTCTCATTTTTATCCTCGCCAGCGTGTTCGATGCCGATGACGTCAGGAAAATTGGGTGGTGGATTTTAGTTGGCATGATTCCGATCAGTCTGTTAATGGCACTGCAATTCCATTCCGCGCCCGATTCGTTCATCAATCGCACCGTGGGTCTAGGCGAAGGTGAACAGATCACTGCTGGTGGCGGAAAGATTCGGCCGCCCGGCACCTTTTCATTCATTTCCGGGCCGATCCATTATGTCACCGGTGCGGCCGCTTTCGTGCTCTACGGCGGCCTTCGTCGTGCGACTTATCCTAACTGGTTGCTTTTCGGCGCCGGTTGCAGTGTTCTCCTCGCGATCGTTGTTTCGGGGAGTCGCTCGCTGGTGGTTTCAGTTCTGTTGGTTGTGCTTTCACTTGCCATAGTGTTGCTGGTTCGCCCTGATGCGGTCAATCGCTTCGGCAAAAGTCTGGTTCTGCTGGTGATTGCGATGCTGATCATCACCCGCCTTCCCATTGTCCACGAGGGTCTCACTATTTTGTCGAGCCGGTTTACCGAATCCGCAGAAGCGGCGGAAACGACCATCACCGGCGGTTTAATCCAGCGCACCCTCGGCGAGTTTACCGAGGGACTTGGACACCTCGGTCACGCGCCGATCGCCGGTTTCGGTTTGGGAGTCGGCACCAGCGGTGGCGCCGCCTTTCTCATGGGCCAGTCCACTTTCTTACTTTCGGAAAATGAATGGACGCGCATCATTTTTGAAAACGGTCCGATCCTAGGGCTGGCTTTCTTACTTTGGCGTGCCGCTCTCACCGTCTATCTCGGTTTCGTTAGTTTGCGGGCGCTTACTCGCGCCGAAATCCTGCCGCTCTTACTTTTCAGTGCCGGCTTTCTCATTATCCTTAATGGCCAGCTCGGTCAGCCGACAAGTCTTGGTTTCGCCGCCGTTCTCAACGGCCTCTGTCTCGCTTCCACACGGCCAGGCAAAATTACCGCAGTTCCGGTCACGCCGCCGCCACCTCGATTGATTCGCGGCCGATCGGCCTTCGCGGAGCGTCTCCACGGCGCCGACGCCCCTTACCGCAATGGTTCTGTTGATCGGTAATTTTCCGCCGGATCAGCAGCAAAGCATGCAGCGCTTCAGCGAAATGATGTTGCGCGAACTGCGCGAGCTGGGAATTGCGACCGAACTGACGCGTCCCAAAGCCCATTTCGCACGCCTTGTCCCGGCGCAATTCGAGTTCCTCAGAAAATGGGCGGGCTACATCGACAAATTCATTATTTTTCCAAGGCGATTGCGAGAATTTCGCAGCGTCGAACTCGTTCACATTTGCGACCATTCCAACGCGCTCTATGCCAAACATTTTCCAAACGTTCCTGTTGTCGTCACCTGTCACGATCTCCTCGCCGTCCGCGGCGCCCTTGGCGAAGAGACAGATTCTCCGGCTTCTT
>QHPM01000294.1 GCA_003219095.1 Verrucomicrobiota bacterium | reverse complement strand
ATGAGCGTGGTAAAGAAGACGCGACAGGAAGCTCGAGTGTGAACGTTGCGCCATGGCCGGTGCCGGGGCTCGCCACTGAAAGCGAGCCACCCATGGCGCGCGCGGCCAATGCGCCGCTGTGCAATCCAAAGCCGTGGCCCTCTTCCTTTGTGGTGAAGCCGTGAGCAAAAATGCGTGTGAGATTTTCCGGTGAAATCCCGATACCGTTGTCGGCAATGACGATGCCCACGCTTTGCTCGCTGAGTCGCGAGATGGAAACCGTAATCCGCTTATCGATCCGTTTGACCTCATCAAGCGCGTACTTCGCATTGCGCAGCAGATTAATAAGAATTTGTAGGACCTTATGCCGGTCTACATGCACGAGTGGGACCGGAGCAAATTGCCGTCCAACCGCCACACCGTGTCGCTCAAAGGCGCCGATGTTCATCGCAATTGCGTCCTCCACCAGCCGATCGGCCGGCAGATTCTCAAAAACTCCGCTGACCTTCGCGTAGCTCTGCTGCATCGCGACAACTTCTTTAATGTGCTCAATGTTGCGCCCAAGCTGATCGGCTTCTTGAAGAAGCTCCGCATTCTCCGTTACAAAGAATTCTCCAAGCTTGGCGAAGTACCCCGGCAGCTTTTGTCCGTTCGGATCGTTGGTGAGGTATTCGGCCAGGTCCCCGTTACGTGCTGTCAAAAGGGCGGCCGCTTTGGCGAGATTTGAAGCTTTAGACCGGCGAAGTTTCTCGACCACGAGGCTGGCGGAAACGTTCACGCTGTTCAAAACATTCCCGACATTGTGGAGGACGCCGGTAGCTACTTCAGCCATCCCGGCTTGCCGCGAAGTTTCGAGTAATTTTTGCTGGGAAATGCGGAGCGCTTCCTGGGCTTGTTCGCGCTCGCTGATCTCGCGTTGAAGCGCATTGACTTGCTCCTGCAGTTCCCGTTGGGCATGCTGCAGCGCACTGTCCTGTGATTGGATCTCGGTTAGCATCTGATTAAAGGCATCAGTCAAGACGCCTACTTCATCGCCGCAGACTTTATTGGCGCGGACAGAATAGTCGTTATGGTCCGCAATGGTCCGCGCGGTGCCGGTAAGCTTCAGGATGGGATCAGTGACGAAGCGGAGGAATTGACTTGAGAGGAGAAAGGCCAAAAAAAGCGATGCCAGAAGGACCAGGGCGAAGATTCCAGCGTAGAGTTTCAACAGTTGTGAGGTCACGGCCTGAAGATCGGCCTTGAGATAAAGAATCGCTTCTTGCTTACCCTCGAGGAAAACTGGTTGAATGAGAAGAATTCGGTTGCCTTTAATCAAGAAGCCGGAATTGAGCCTCGCTGCCTTGATTTCTTCTTCGTCCTGCCTGCTGCCGAATGAGGCGAGGCGGTCCTGGTTCATTAGCTCAAGGCGCGCGCCTACGATTTGTGGCATCGTCTTCAATCCATTAAGAATCTGTGAGGCAGCGTCCTCATCCTTAAACATGACTGGGGCCGAGCAATTATGCGCTGTGATCTCGCCCACGACCGCAAGCTCGTGAGCAAAGTGCTGCCGCAGAGTGTAAGCCTGGAAACCAAAGAGGGCTGAAAAAGCCAGTAGCAGGACCATTCCTGCGATCAACATAATCACGACGGTGATTTTCTGTCGGACAGGGAGATCGCGCATCCTTAGCATAAGACCGCATCCTCCAAAGCAACAATCATGCTATTGAGTTGAGGGCGGGGCGCGGAGGCGGCCTTGGAATACATCCTGCTCTAGCAGGGTGACCTTAAATCGCCGCCCATTTGAAGACCAAAATCACCCAATGAGGTTCTCGACCGACGAGATCATAGAGGAGCGAGCGATCGACTCCAAAACCCAAGAGCGACCCGCGGGCGTCCTGACACGCCCCAGCGGGAGGCGCCTATTTACTTCTGCGGTCCTTACGGCAATCGCACTCGGGCTAGGATTCGGATTCTGGTTGCTCTCGCGTCAACTTGCACCGGAACTAATCAGTCCCTCCGCGATCTCGGCCCCCGCCGCGATGCTTACCCTTCCAGACAAGAGTATCGGTGTGCTTCCGTTTCAAAACCTAAGCACAAACCAGGAAAATGCGTTCTTAGCCGAAGGCGTGCAAGATGACATTCTCACCGCGCTCTCGAAAGTTGCGGACCTGCGAGTCACCAGCCGCACTTCGGTTAACACCTATGCTGCCGGCGTGCCGCGAAATTTGCGACAAATCGCGCAAACTCTTGGCGTCGTATACCTGCTGGAGGGCACTGTCCGCCTCGTCGATGACAAAGTGCGAATTACCGCGCAATTGATTGATGTGCGACGTGACACGCAATTATGGACGGAGACTTACGAGCGCGAGCTGGCCGGTGTTTTCGCCATCCAGAGTGAAATTGTGCAGCAAGTACTTTCAAGGCTTCTGGCAAATGTTTCGGAAAAGGAAAAAACCGCCCTGGAAGAGCGTCCGACCAAGGATTTGGCCGCCTACGGACTCTACGTTCGTGCAAAAGTCCTGATTGATACCAGTTCACTGAACCCGCGAATTACCGAGAAGTTGAACGAAGCGGCCGAACTACTCGATCAAGCCATCGCCCGTGATCCGGATTTCTTCCTTGCCTACATTCAGTTAGCTGGGACACATGATTACCTGTACTTTTTTGGAGTCGATCGCACGCCAAACCGTTTGGCTTTGGCCGAAAAGGCCCTCAATACAATCATTCGGATGCGCCCGGACGCGGGCGAAGCGCATCTCGCTCAGGCGAATTTCCTTTATCGCTGTTACCTCGATTACGGACGCGCGCGCGACGAACTGGCGTTGGCGCAACGGGCATTACCGAATAACTCCGAAATCTACGAGTTGATGGGGTACATCGATCGGCGCCAGGGGTTATGGAATGAATCCGCCCGCAGTTTACAACGCGCGCTCGCTCTGGATCCGCGTAATTTCTTCATACTTCAGCAAATCGCTCTGAGCTACCAGGAATTTCGGCAATTTGGAGCCATGGCGGCGGCTTTCGATCGTGCGTTGGCGTTGATCCCGCGCGACTTCGATACGCGCCTGACGCGCTCGCTCGTTGATCTGGAATGGAAGGCCAATGCGAAGCCTTTGCGCGACATGATTTACACCTCTTTGGCGGAAGATTCCTCGACTGCTCCGGATTTGGCTGCGCAATGGTGGTACCTCGCGCTTTGCGAACGCGATCAGCCCGGTGCCACTAAGTCGCTCGCCGCCATTCCCCCCAGCGGAACCTCCATCGATTTAAATTTTCCACACACCTGGTGCGAGGGTGTGGTTGCCCGATTGAAAGGTGACGAGCCCGCCGCACAACGAGCGTTCCTATCCGCGCGGACGGAACTCGAAAAAACTGTAAAAGAACAACCCAACTATGGTCCCGCTTTCTGCGTACTGGGTTTGATCGATGCCGCCCTCGGGCGGAAAGAGGAAGCGATTCAAGAAGGTCGGCATGCGATTGAGATACTTCCCATTACTAAGGACGCCATCGACGGCGCCGAATTAGTAAAATACCTTGCAGTCATCTACGCCTGGACAGGAGAAAAGGACCTCGCCATTCAGCAAGTGCTGGCAACCTTGCAGATACCGAGCACTTTGAGTTACGGCAACTTGAAATTGCATCCCTACTGGGATTCGTTGCGCGGCGATCCACGATTCGAGAAAATCGTAGCCGATCTCGCACCAAAGAACCCGGCGAAATAAGCGCTCATCGCTTTCGCTCTACGGAGTCGCCCCGATCCTAACGAGAAATAGGTCTAATTCTACCTACTGGTGATATTTTCGCGCCTTCAGCGGCCCGAGATAATTGCGTCCTTCAAGTACGGCACGCCGGCATCGCGATAATCCGGGATCCTTGCCTCGACCGCAACGCGAATGGTTTTAAAGCCAATCGCGAAGCCTGATTACGACATGCGCTTTGATGCTCTCATTGGTCGCGGATCACCGCAACACGAATTCGTCAACGAACGTCTTCGACGTAACTCGCGATTTGGTAATCCGTCACTACACCTATCTCAACGTGATTCAGCGCCTTGTCGTAATGAAATCCTGTATTTCCGTTACCCGAGAAGCTATGACCCACGATTGCGCTGAAGATGTCCCGGTTGCCTACTACCGTAATGTCGGCGCTGGGCGCGTAAAAGGTTGCGAAAACGTTTCCGGGCGAATCGATTTCAATTGTTTGAGTAGCACCAGGTGCGGTAGGGCTGATCCCAAAAAACTTCATGTGGCCCACCCGACTCGGGTTCGGATCGTCAGCCGGGGTTGTTGGGATAAGGGGAGGGATACCGGCGTTACCAGGCTGAGGCGGCCTGCCCAAGTCAACATTCTGATTATCAAGGTTTACTCCTCTCACTTTCATATTCCCGGTGAACCAGATCTCCGCCGTTACGCCTTTTTCGACGGTGATCTGTCCGGTAATGTCACCGTTGACGACGATCTTCGCGTAAGCGTACGGAAAGCTGGTATTGCTGGTGTTGCCGTTCTTTATCGTTTTGCTGCCGGTAATTCCTGAATAGACGAACCCGGTTGGACTACTATCGCTCGTACCGTAGGCGGTGTCGGTCGCGGTCCCGGAGTTGGCAGCGGTGAAGCCAGTTGTGTCAGGCGCCGCCAGCGGCGGAAGCGTGAAGGGCACGTTGTTGTCGATCGTTCCGCTGATCTGATAGCCGGAGTGCGTGACGTTGCCGCCGTTTGTTGCGACGTCGCCCCAAATCGGACCGCCCTCGGCAAAGTCCTTTGTTCCGACTGATACATCGCCGTCGTGCGCGTCTGCCAGATACGTGGAGTTTGTTGGATTCGATCCGTAGTAAGAGATGATATTTGGTCCCGGGATGTCGTTGTTTACTATTTGGGGACTACTAGGATTAGGGTTAGTTGGGTTTGTGGAACTGTAACTGTCGACGAAACCGGCACTGCCCGGGCCGTCAAACAAATTAACGGCCCTCATCGCACCGCCAAAAACATAATACTTCGGAACGGCAACCAGTTCGATCCGCCGTGTGATTTGAGGATATGCCACCGACGACAAACCAAGGTTGTGGCCATCACCGTCGCCATAACTAGCCTTGAAATGATCGTATTTAAAATCGACCTTGCGCAGGAGGGTATCGCCAACGCCGCGGCTGGCGGAGTTCGCCACGAAGTTGGGGCCGCTGGCAAAAATCTTGTCGGACAGACCGACGCGAGGTAAGCCAAAGAGCCGGGCAGTTCCAATTGAACGAATCCGATAAAAAGGGGCAGTAGCTGGAATGGTCCCTGTGTTATCAGTGAGTTTATCGATGGTTACAGTCGTGGAAAGGTTACCTCCTTCTCCGAAGCCACTGATGGTTTTGGTCCAGGCAGGCCCCGGAGTCGGGGCCGGGGACGGCGCTGCGGCCCAGCCGTCCGTGGTAAAGGGCAGATTACTTGGATTGAGTGCTTTTCGCACTTCGTCAAAACCCGCGTCGCCGCCTGCTTCTGCCGCGTAGAGGGCCTCCTTCCATCCTTTGAGCTGCTTCGCCGTAATATTGTAATGCCTGGTACAATTCACCAAAACGTTGGCCCCGATCAAAGAGATAATCACGATGGTGCAAAGCGCACAAATGAGAACGTTGCCGTTATTCCCCCGGTGAATTTGTGTCTTCATCTCGTTAGCTGAAGTAAAGTCAACCATCCCCTCTTCTCCGGTTGCGCAGATACGTTAGAGAAAAGACGGCTGTGCCGGCGCGCTCGTTATCGAGAAAAGTTTGATTGCCCCGGGCGAACTCCGGCTGAAAGGTTACCGTCGATTGCGTAAACTCGGTATTGAGAAGCTCGGTGTCGTAGGTGATGGGGATTAGAGTGTCAGCGCTTGCCGCAATGTTGGTGAGGCCGCCGTTTTCTCTTCGCTGGATCGTTTGATTAACGACAGAGTAAATCACGTTGGTAAGCGCGCCTATCGTAACGGTAGCGCTGGTATTCGTGGTACTTGCCGCGTTCGACATGGTGGCCTGACTGCAATTCCCCAAAAGGCAATTCGAAACGCTCTGGATCGTGGTTCCCGCCGGAATACCGGTGCCGACGACAGATTGGCCGGCGTTGGAACTAGTAAAATGAGAAGAAAGCCCGAGCCCAGGGCAGCTAATAGCGGCAGAACCTTGCGTTATTGTAACGTTATTCACAGTGCTAGCCTGATAATTGGCGACGACTTTGTTTCCAACCAGCGCAAGCGTCGGCGTGGCGCGCGTGGGCTGGTTGCTGCCATTGTCGACCAGGTAGTTCGGAATGGTGCAGGTAACAGTTTGCAGATCTGTACTGGTGGTGACAATGTAGGATCGCCTCACGTCCCGGCTGAGATAGTCGATGATCCGGACCTGTTGCACGTGCGAGGCAAAGTAACTATCCACCGCGCTGAAGCTCCGTTGGAGGCAGATCGAAGCGGCCATGATCGCGGCCAGCATGAGCGAGCCGATGGCCACGGCGAGCAGCATTTCGATCAGGGTGAAGCCGTGGTCTTGCAGGCGAACCGGCTTCATTTCTTGGTTCCCGCCGCGATTAGCGTTTCGGTTTCTTCGCTGTGTTGCCGTCCGCCAAGCGTCGCTGTCCACGTATATTTCACCTTCACCTTCACCATCGTCGTGCCGCTGAAGTCCGGCGACGTCGCCGGCGAGGCGCTCGGATAAACCGCGGCACCGGGTGAGCGCGTGTAAGTGATAGTGGGAGTACTGCCTGGAAGAGGAGTGCCGCTTGGGTAGCCGCTGACTGTAACCTCTTCTGTGACCCGGGCAGCGAGATCCGAAGAGTTAGAAGGATAAACCAACGACATCGGCCTCGGCCCCGAGGGCGACCCCGATGGGGTAGGTTGCGGGTTCATCATATAGGCTGGCGAGACCAGATCGGTGAAGGCGAGATTGCGCAACCCTTCGACGCGGTCCTGGACACCTTGCACGGCTGCTACGCATTCCTTGCTGGCCTCGATGTAACGCAGGCAAACGGCGTTGACTTCGAAAATGGTCACGAAAAAAGCGCCGACAAGGGTGGCGGCGACAAGGGTTTCGGCGAGGGTGGCGCCAGCCTGACGCCGCGTGGGGCGGGCTAAAATCATTTCTAAAAATTGCAGCATCCTGTGTGCCCTTTCGCAGACTCTCCTTCGGCGTCAAAAAGCCCTGGAGTAATATTGTGCGCCTCCCCGAAGAACTCCCAGCTGAGGGCCAAATTCTCCGATCGTTCACTCCTTAATATATAGTGACAAGTGAAAGAAAGCTGATCTGGAAGGGAAACTGGTCAGCCCGTGGAAAGATCTTGAGCATCGCGCCCTTCTTGGTAACCATCCCAATCGGCAGAACTTGTCGCTAACGTCCGAGCACGGAAATTTTCGCGCTTTGCGCCGCACGGATCACCTCTTCTTTTTCCAGCAACAACGTGCGCCCTGCTTCCAACGCAATCACTCGAATCTTTGCCTCGAGCGCCGCGGAAATCGTTTCAGGACCAATGACAGGAACGTCGAAACGCATGTCTTGATCTGGTTTGGCGACCTTGATCATGACAGCGCCACCCCGACCAAGCGCACCGCCGCGGCGGATTGTCTCATTGGTTCCATCAAAACCTTCAATCGCGAGAACGGTCCCATTTTTGACGATTACCGTTTGTCCAATGTCCAGCGCGGCAATTTTTTGCGCGATATCCCAGCCGAGATCGATGTCCGACTTTTCCCGGCGCGATAGTTTCGGTCCCGCGATCAAACCCTTTCCTGCTAGAAAATCCTCCAGAAAGGTGGTCGCTGGTAAAAGCGCCACACCTATCTTGTCGAGCTCGCCGGCGATGGCCCGAAAGATCGATTCGGCATTGCGTTGTCGCATTTTTGCGAGCAGCAGCAGGGCGCGCCAGTCGGGATGAAGGTCGAACAGGTTTCGCGGCGCGATTTGGCCCGCCATGATGGCCTTGGTAATCCTGGCATCGCGCAGGGTGGAAAGCATCCGATTCAATTGACCGACTCGTAGCCAGCGAATTTCATCGACGTGCTGACCAAGTTCCGCGTCGGTCTCCCCTTCGAAAGCAAGAGCGAGAATCTTCCGAACGCCCGCTGCTCGTGCCCGGCGCGCAAGGACGCGGGGATAAACGCCGTTGCCAGCGATGATGGCGAGTTGATCGGGCGCGTGCAATTTCGCGCGGAAGAGCAGTTAGGAATGCCGCCGGCGTTTTACGTGTAACTGCGCAAGCGCCTTTTGTAGCGATGCCTGAATTGCAGCGACTTCTTCCGCGGTGTGATCTTCCTTCATTGCGGCCTGCGCGCGAGCAACTGCCTTCTCAGCCGCAGCCTCATCGATTACCTGGGCTTCCAGGGCCATATCGGTTAGAACAGAGACACGCTCCGGCGTAATTTCAACAAATCCTTCACCCACAGCCAGCGAAGTAGCGCGTTTGTCTTTTACCACGCGCAGCTCCCCCGGTTTTAAAATCGTTAGCACCGGCACGTGCTTCGGATAAACCCCGAGTTCACCTTCTGACCCCGGAAGCGTCACCATCTCAACATCCTCGGAATAGGCGGTTGTTTCCGGCGTAACAATTTCAAGTCGCAGCGTCGCCATTAACTTTCCTCCTTGATTTGATCAATGCCGCCCTTCATGTAGAAATTTGTTTCCGGCACTTCGTCATGCTTGCCGTCGAGAATTTCTTTGAAGCCGCGCACTGTCTCCGCAATCGGCACGTATTGGCCTTTGTGACCGGTGAACACTTCCGCGACATGGAAAGGCTGACTCAGAAAGCGTTGAATCTTACGCGCACGATAGACAGTGAGCTTATCTTCCGGCGACAACTCATCCATTCCCAGGATAGCAATGATGTCCTGCAAATCTTTGTAACGTTGCAGGACTTTCTGAACACCACGCGCGACCGCATAATGCTCCTCCCCCACCACTTCTGGCGCCAGGGCTTTCGAGGTAGAGGCGAGTGGATCGACTGCCGGATAAATCCCGAGCTCGGCGATTGAACGCTCCAGCACAATGGTGGAATCAAGATGGGCGAAGGTATTGGCCGGCGCCGGATCGGTCAGATCGTCCGCCGGAACATAAACGGCCTGCACTGATGTGATCGATCCGTTCTTGGTAGAAGTGATCCGTTCCTGCAAATCGCCCATTTCGGCGGCGAGGGTTGGCTGATAACCGACCGCGCTCGGCGTGCGCCCGAGTAAGGCAGATACTTCCGAACCTGCTTGCGAGAAGCGAAAGATATTATCGATAAACAAAAGCACGTCCTGATTTTTTTCGTCGCGGAAATACTCCGTCATAGCAAGAGCGGAGAGAGCAACTCGCAGACGGGCGCCAGGCGGCTCGTTCATCTGCCCGTAAACCAGCGCGACTTTGGATTTGCTCAGATCCTTTTGATCGATCACGCCGGCTTCGCTCATTTCGACATAAAGATCGTTGCCTTCGCGTGTCCGTTCCCCCACACCGCCGAAGACGGAAAACCCGCCATGACCTTTGGCGATGTTATTGATCAACTCGAGGATGACCACCGTCTTGCCGACCCCGGCGCCACCGAATGCTCCCACCTTTCCACCTTTGGTAAAGGGACAGATCAAATCGATCACTTTAATTCCGGTCTCAAGAACTTCCGCTTTGACATCCTGATCCGTGAGCGCAGGCGCAGGCCGATGAATGGGATAACGTTTTGCGAATTTAACCGGCCCCTTGTTGTCGACTGGATCGCCGGTAACATTGAAAACGCGGCCGAGGGTGCCCTCGCCTACCGGCACGGTGATGGGGCCGCCGGTGTCGTTTACCTTCATCCCGCGTTTCAACCCTTCGGTCGATGACATCGCAATCGAGCGCACCCAGTTTTCGCCGAGATGCTGTTGTACCTCGAGCGTGAGCTTGGTCGGGTTGCCGTTGACCTCGTACTCGATTTCGAGCGCGTTGTAGATTTTGGGTAGCTCCGTGCCACCGCCAAACTCCACATCAACCACCGGGCCGATGACTTGAACAATATTTCCTGTATTCATAAATCTCGTTAGTTACTGACCGAGCCCCATCTGCGCGGTTGCGATTTCGAGCAACTCGGTCGTAATACTTGCCTGTCGCATTTTGTTATACTCCAGGGTCAGGTCCTTGATGAACTGATGCGCGTTATCCGTCGCGTTCTTCATCGCCACCATTCGCGCGCTATGCTCGGAGGCGCGCGCATCAAGGATCATCTGAAAAATTTGGTACTGAAGATAATAAGGCAGCATCGCTTCTAACACCCGCTCGGCGGTTGGTTCAAAAATATATCCAAGCAAAGGATCACTCGCGGACTCTGCCTCGTTCTTTGGCAGTTCACCGTGCTCAATCGGCAGCAGCGTCTGCACCGTGGGCCGTTGATTAATAGTGTTGATAAAATGGGTGTAAACCACAGAAACCTTGTCGACTTCTCGAGCAAGAAATTTTTCCGTCGCGAATTTGGCAATCGGCTTGGTTTCGACAAAAGTGGGCGCGTCCTTCAACTCGAAATCGGCCAGTAACTCGCGTTTTGTCCGCGCTAAAAATTGTCGTGCCTTTCGGCCAACCACGATGTAGCCGGTCTTGCTCGCTTCAAATCGCGCCGCCTCACGCAGCAGGTTCGTGTTAAGAGCGCCCGCCAAGCCTTTGTCGGTGCTAATAACAACGACCAGTTCCTTTTTTACCTCCCGCACCTGCAGCAAGGGATGAAGTCTCGGATCGGTCCGCTGTTGCAGCGAAACCAACACCTTGTTCATCAACGCCGCATACGGACGCCCCGCCAGGGCATGCTGTTGCGCTTTGCGCATTTTTGACGCCGCCACCATTTGCATCGCCTTGGTGATCTGCGCGGTATTGCGAATCGATTTGATTCGGCGTCGGATATCCTGGGTATTGGCCATAATCTATATGCGCCCGGTTTTACGAATACGGTAACGCGCGCCGTCTTCTCGCACGTGAAATCCGATTTCGCGGTTCGGTTTCGTTGGCGGAGTTAAGAGTTGCCGAATGAATTGGAACAAATTCGCAATCGATTCGTCATGCGAATCAAGGCGGCGCTCGAGTTCCGCTAATTTCACAGCTAGCGTTGCATTCCCCGCAACCATCTCGCGCAAGCGCACAAACGCGCGCACAACCCGAACGCTGGCCTGCTCAGCGACATCGCTATTCAAGACACTGGCGAGCATGATCGCGCCATGTTCGGTGAACACCCAGGGAAGATAGCGTCGGCCACCACGCTTCTTTGAGGTTGCAGTTTGCAACCTCAAATTTGAGGTCGCAATTTGCGACTTCAAGTCTGTCAGTTCCTCTGCCGTAAGCTGCAACTCGAAATCGGCCAGTAACTCGCGTTTTGTCCGCGCTAAAAATTGTCGTGCCTTTCGGCCAACCACGATGTAGCCGGTCTTGCTCGCTTCAAATCGCGCCGCCTCACGCAGCAGGTTCGTGTTAAGAGCGCCCGCCAAGCCTTTGTCGGTGCTAATAACAACGACCAGTTCCTTTTTTACCTCCCGCACCTGCAGCAAGGGATGAAGTCTCGGATCGGTCCGCTGTTGCAGCGAAACCAACACCTTGTTCATCAACGCCGCATACGGACGCCCCGCCAGGGCATGCTGTTGCGCTTTGCGCATTTTTGACGCCGCCACCATTTGCATCGCCTTGGTGATCTGCGCGGTATTGCGAATCGATTTGATTCGGCGTCGGATATCCTGGGTATTGGCCATAATCTATATGCGCCCGGTTTTACGAATACGGTAACGCGCGCCGTCTTCTCGCACGTGAAATCCGATTTCGCGGTTCGGTTTCGTTGGCGGAGTTAAGAGTTGCCGAATGAATTGGAACAAATTCGCAATCGATTCGTCATGCGAATCAAGGCGGCGCTCGAGTTCCGCTAATTTCACAGCTAGCGTTGCATTCCCCGCAACCATCTCGCGCAAGCGCACAAACGCGCGCACAACCCGAACGCTGGCCTGCTCAGCGACATCGCTATTCAAGACACTGGCGAGCATGATCGCGCCATGTTCGGTGAACACCCAGGGAAGATAGCGTCGGCCACCACGCTTCTTTGAGGTTGCAGTTTGCAACCTCAAATTTGAGGTCGCAATTTGCGACTTCAAGTCTGTCAGTTCCTCTGCCGTAAGCTGAAATGCGAAATCGGCAGGGAATCGACTCCGATTTCTGCGTAACTGTTGGTTCAATCGCTTCGTCGAAACCTGATAGATCGCAGCCAAGTCGGAATCGAGCATCACCCGCCGGCCGCGGGTCAAATGGATCGCGGGCTCGTTCAAAGGGATGATTCGTTTCGAAGGCGTCAGCACGTTCGTCTATTGGGTTAGCCAACTGGTTTAGTTGCACTGAACTCTTCCAGAGTTGCCCTGAGGTTGGCTTCGAGCTCAGCATCGAGCTGCTTTTTCTGGCGGATCGAGGCGAGGAGCGATTCCTTTCGCGTCTCCAGAAAATCCTGAAGCTTGTTTTGAAATTCTTTCACTCGCTCTACCGGCACCGGATCGATGAATCCGTTTTGCATCGCCCACATCACCGCCACCTGTAGCTCGATCGGGAGCGGATTATATTGCGTCTGTTTGAACAGCTCGACGATGCGCTGCCCGCGATCGAGTCGCGCTTTGGTCGCCGCATCCAGATCGGAACCGAACTGAGCGAACGCGGCTAGCTCGCGGAACTGCGCCAGATCGAGCTTCACTTTGCCGGCGACCTGCTTGATCGCTTTGATCTGCGCGGCCGAACCGACGCGGCTGACGGATAAGCCGACAGAAATCGCCGGCCGCACCCCTTGATAAAACAGATCCGTCTCAAGATAAATCTGACCATCGGTAATCGAGATCACATTGGTCGGGATATAGGCAGAGACGTCGCCGGCCTGGGTTTCGATGATTGGCAGTGCCGTGACCGAGCCGCCACCGTATTCATCGCT
>QHPM01000328.1 GCA_003219095.1 Verrucomicrobiota bacterium | reverse complement strand
ATCCGCATTGGCCCGTGGTATGGCATTGAAAGGCGCGCAGGCGGGTTTACTATCGGCAAGGTGGCTCGCTCAGCAAAGAACAGCGCATGTAATGAAGTGTTCGCCATCATTCTGCTTTTCGCTGGGACCCTTCTCTTATTCGCGCTGATTTCCTTTAGCCCGCGCGATCTGCCGTCGTGGGTGCCGTGGAGTTATTTGTCGCCGCCAAATCGGCCGGCGCAGAATTTCATCGGGCCTTTCGGCGCAATTTTCGCGAGCGTGTTTTATTTGCTCATCGGAGCCGCGAGCTATTTCCTCGCCGCGGTCCTGCTCGGCTTCGGCGCCGCTAAACTCTTTTATCCGCGTTTGCGGGTAATCGCGCGTCTGCCCTGGATCATTCTCTTCATTGTTTCCGGGGCCTGCCTGTTGCAATTGCAAACGCGCTACTTCTTTGATTGGAAAAAACTAAACATCCAGGGTCCGGGCGGATCGATCGGTTACTTCTTCGGCAAAAAACTTTTGCTCACTGCCATGGGCGACGTCGGTTCGATGATTCTTCTGGCCGGCATTTATCTGAGCGCGCTCATTCTCATGACTGGTCTGCGCCCGATCCATCTGGTGCGCGAAACCGTCGGCGGCATTCGTAATGGGATAAATAGTTTTCGCGGCTGGCGATTAAACCGCGAAATGCGTCGCGCCGACATCAAGGGACAGCTGGCGATCAGCGAACGTGAGCTGGCAAAGCAACGCCGGTCGATTGAAAAACAGCTGAAGAAAAGAGGCGCGCCTCTTCCAGAGAGAATGTTGATCTCGCCGGAAGAATTGGCCGGTCGCCCGAAACCGAGAGTCGTCGATACCACGGCGCTGCCGGAGGAAGCGCTTATGTCGCCGCGCAGAAAACCATCGCTCGCAGAATTGCGCCCGGCGAAATCGAAACCATCGATCGCGGTGGCGGAAGCGCGAAGATTCGATGCCGAAAATTACGTCCTGCCGAGCATCGATTTGCTGGACGAACATGACCCTGAAGGCCGTGGCGGTGCCGACCCGGCCGAACTCGAGCAGGTGCAGGAGGTTCTGATCGAAACATTGGGGCAATTCGGTATTGCCGTGGCCGCCGGCGACATTACCAAAGGACCGACGATCACCCGCTACGAAGTTTATCCGGCCAAGGGCGTGCGGGTGGATAAAATCGTGTCGCTTGAACGTGATCTGGCGCGCGCGACCCGAGCGGAACGGATCAATATTCTGGCGCCGATTCCCGGAAAAGACACGGTCGGGATCGAGATCGCGAATACGCGCAAGATCAAAGTGACCCTGCGCGAATTAATGCAATCGGCCGATTGGGAAGAAGCGAAGAAGCGTTGTAAACTTCCGCTGGCGCTGGGTAAGGACGTTTACGGCAACGTCATCATTGCGGATCTGGCGCAAATGCCGTATCTGCTCATTGCTGGTACCACCGGCAGCGGCAAGAGCGTTTGCATCAACGCTCTGATTGCGAGCATTCTCTTTCGTTTCACCCCCGAAGAGCTGCGTTTCATCATGATCGATCCCAAGGTGGTGGAGATGCAGATCTACGAAAAGCTGCCGCACCTCGCTTTCCAGGTTGTCACCGATGCGAAGAAGGTGTTACTCGCTTTACGCTGGTTGAGCGAAGAAATCGACCGGCGCTACAAAATTTTTGCCAAGGCGGGCGTGCGAAACATTACCAGCTTCAACGCCCGGCCGGCGAAGAAAATTGTCGCCGGGATCGGTGATCCCGGCGACGAGGACAACGGAGCCGTCGGCGGACCTGGATCAACGATCCCGGCGACAAAAGACGAACTGATTATTCCCGATAAGCTGCCATACATTGTCGTTATTATTGACGAGCTGGCGGATTTAATGCAAACGGCGCCGGCCGATGTAGAAACCGCAATTGCGCGCACGGCTGCGATCGCGCGGGCCGCTGGAATTCATCTTATCGTGGCCACGCAAACGCCGCGGGCCGACGTCATCACCGGAGTGATCAAGGCGAACATTCCGAGCCGTATCGCCTTCCAGGTCGCGAGCAAGATCGATAGTCGCGTTATTCTTGATGAAAATGGCGCGGACCGTTTGCTCGGCCAGGGCGATATGCTTTATCTGCCACCGAGCACCTCACGATTAATCCGCGCCCAAGGTGTGCTGGTGACCGATGATGAGATTCGAGAGCTGGTTGATTTTGTTTCCGCGCAGGCCACCGCAGGGTTTGACAGCGCAATGCAGGAAAAATTGCAATCGGGCACAGTTCCGGCTGACGACGTTACCGAGGAAGACGAAGCGCTGGTGGAAAAATGTCTTGAGATAATTCGTCAGGAAAAGCGCGCCTCGACTTCGCTGTTGCAGCGCCGGCTTCGGCTTGGATATACCAGGGCTGCGCGCATCGTTGATATTCTCGAGCAGCGCGGTATTTTAGGTCCCGGCGAAGGCGCGAAGCCGCGCGAGATTCTGGTCGATCTCGACGCCGCGGTCTAATCGGCAAGAGGCAACATGTCCATCGAAGGACTAGGCAGAAAATTTCAGGAAGCGCGCAAGGCGCGCAATCTTTCGCTTGAGGAAGCGGCCAGGCTAACGAGAATTAGACAATCACGCCTGGCCGAGATCGAAGCGGACGACTTTTCGAACTTTCCCAGCCTGGCCTACGCCAAAGGGTTCCTGCAAATCTACGGCAAATTTCTGGAGGTCGATGTTTCGCCTTATCTCGATGCTTTTGAAACCTCCGGCCACCTCACGGTCGATGGCTATTCCTATTTGCAAGACACGCCGGCGCCCAAAGCGCCGCGCACACCAGTCACACGCCGCACCGAAAGTACGCGACCTTCGTTGCTCCCATTCCTGATTGGGATTGCGATTCTTGTCGCCGGATTCTGGTTCCTGCGCTTTATGTCCAATCTGCAGCGGATCACCCCGCGGCCGCCCGAAGCAGCGGCCACCGTCACGCCAAGCCCGACGCCAGCCGTGGCCACGATTGTCGCGCCCCGGGCACAACCGGTTGAATCACCAGCCCGCCTGG
>QHPM01000327.1 GCA_003219095.1 Verrucomicrobiota bacterium | reverse complement strand
TATTCCTATCTATGAGGCACTTAGGAGAGATTTACTAGCTCGGAATTTGGAAAAACCGCCGGACTACGCTAAGTAAATGCCGTGAATACGATGCATACGCCATTTCAGGTCGCCGGGAGTCGGGCGGACTGAGTAACGGCGCCTGTTCTTCGCCAAGTTGGAGCCCCCGAATGCCTTCGGGGCACCCCAGTGGTTGAACCTAGCATGCGCAGTCTTCTGCGCCGATCCCGCCCGAGCCCACATCGAGAACAACCCTTTATGAAATCAACAACTCAAATCAGTAGCAACCAGCAGAATGAACGGAGTTTTCCGCTAACCGATTTTCAGTATCACGCGACCGTGCCGTCAGCCGATCGCTCCGTTGCGAAAAAGACGCCCACCGCGCGCGAGCTGCAAAACTTTCGCAAACTGAGCACTGAATTCTTTGCTACCGAAATACCACGCGATTACATCGCAGAACTCTTGTTCTTTATGCTAATCACCGGAATCGCAGCGTGGCCGATCGTTTCGAGTATGGTTGCGATTACACGATTGGTTAGGAATTACTAGAAGCCATCAGCCATCTTATAAATGATGTAGCCACGGCGCTTTGTCGCCGCGTCTTGCTATTTCAACGCCCCGACAGAGCGGGGCGGCTACAGCCAATTCATGCTGGGATTAATTTATAAGATAGATGCATCCTTGACGTATCTCCCCTAGGGAGCCAATACTCGCCGCCCAACGGAGGATAACCAATGTTACATCTTGATACCGGAAATACGGCGTTCACGCTTCTGTGCGCCAGCCTCGTGATGCTGATGACGCCGGGCCTGGCATTCTTTTACGGCGGACTTGTTGGACGAAAGAACGTGCTCGCGATCATGATGCAGAGCTTCGTCTCGATGGGCTGGACCACGGTGCTGTGGTGGGCCTTCGGTTTCTCACTCTGCTTCTCGGGCGATCAAAAGAGCGGCACCGATTTCTTTGGAATCATCGGCAACCTCAACTGGGTGGGTCTGCGTGGCATCACTCTTTCCACGCCATCGCCTAACGACACCATCCCGATGCTCGTCTTCTGCGCCTACCAGATGATGTTTGCCATCATCACGCCGGCGCTCATCACCGGCGCCTTCACCAACCGCATCACTTTCAAAGCCTACATGCTCTTTCTGACGGCGTGGTTGATCTTGGTTTACTTTCCATTCGTCCACATGGTGTGGGGCGGCGGCATGCTGGCGCAGTGGGGCGTAAAAGATTTTGCCGGCGGGATCGTCGTGCACAACATCGCGGGAATCGCCGCCCTCGCTTCGATTCTCTACGTCGGCAAGCGCAAGGTCGTGGACCGTGGACCGCACAGCATTCCGCTCGTCGCCCTTGGCACTGGTTTGCTCTGGTTCGGCTGGTACGGCTTCAACGCCGGGTCGGAGTTTCGCGTCGATTCGACCACCGCGGTAGCGTTTATCAATACCGACATTGCCGCCTCATTCGCGGCCATCGCCTGGCTGCTGGTGGATTGGCGAGTCTCGAAGAAGCCGAAATTCCTCGGTTTGCTTACCGGCGCGGTGGCGGGTCTCGCCACGATCACTCCTGCGGCGGGCTACGTCTCGCCCGCGACCGCCGTTATCATCGGCACCGTCGCGGGAATCGTCTGCTATTACGCCTGCGCGCTGAAAAACAAGCTTCGGTGGGATGATGCCCTCGACGTGTGGGGAGTGCACGGTGTTGGCGGCTTTCTCGGCATCGTGCTGCTCGGTGTGTTCGCCTCAACGGCATGGAATCCAGCGGCCAATGGCGGTGTCAACGGATTGCTCGCCGGCGATTCGAGCTTCTTTCTGAAGCAGCTTGGGGCAGGAGTTTTTTCATCCGTCTGGGCGTTCGTTTTTACGTTGGGAATGCTGTGGATCATCGATCGGATCACAATCGTCCGGGTTGAAGATGCGTACGAAGAACTCGGACTCGATGAGGCGATTCACGGCGAGACCCCCTACGTGGAAGTTGACGTAGCAGTAATTCGGCCCAGCCAGCCGCTCTGATCATGACCTTCGCGTAACGAATCTTGCCTAACGTGCAGATCGTCCGCCGGTAAAAATTCTGCGGCACTCAAATTCCTCGGCCAAATCCGTTAGGTCGATTACCAGGATGAAACAGATCGCTCAACTTCTCAGCGCAATGATGCTCGTCAGCATCGCCTTGGCGGGCGAACCAACTGTTTCACCCACGCCCGAGCCGCGCTTTAAAATCTCTGGATGGGTCGAAGGTGGGATTACTTTCAATCCCGATAATCCGAATAGCCGGCAAAATTTTGGAAGGCTTTTCGACGATCGCGCGAACGAACTGTTGCTCAATCAGGCCGTCGTTACGCTAGAGCGCACGCTTGCAAGCGCCCCGGCCGGTTTCGAGTGGGGGTTCAAGCTGCAATTTATGTACGGAAGCGACGCGCGCTTCATTCATTCGTTAAGTTTGTTCGATCGCACCGCCAATGAAATTCTTCAACCCGATTTGGTCGAGGCGTATCTCAGCTTGCACTTGCCGCTCATCACAGATGGGGGACTTGATTTGAAGCTCGGCAAATTTGTCACGCTGGAGGGCGCGGAGACGATTGATCCACGCTCGAACTTTTTTTATTCACACACTTATATTTTCAACTTCGGAATTCCGTTTAATCATACCGGCGCGCTGGCGGCGTGGCATGCGACATCGCATCTCGATCTTTATGCTGGACTAACGAGAGGCGTGAACACGAGCATCGATGA
>QHPM01000326.1 GCA_003219095.1 Verrucomicrobiota bacterium | reverse complement strand
CGCTCGATGTCGCCCGGATGCCCAATGGCACCCAGCGCGATCCGATCGTAAATCTCGAAAAGCTTTTGCTGCCCCACCGTCAGGAGCAAGATCCCCTCCCTATAACCAAGCGCCACGACTGGACTGCCGGTCGCCAGCTGCATTTCGATGTAATCGCGACGCGTGGCGATTGCTTCCACCCAACGATACGGCTCTTCGATCATGCGACACGCTCGTGAAATAACTCCGCAATCTTTTCTTCCGGGAGGGTGAGAATTCCATCAGCCGAGACGATTTTCATTACCGGAAAAATTTTCGCGTGGCGATCGATCCCGCCCGTGGCCGTATCCGCTTCCGACGCGGTATCGAGTGCGCGCAAAGCGACCACGACGGCTTCATCCTGGCTGATTTTTTGCAGTGGCTTTTTGCCCCAGGTATTTTCGTAATACAAAATTCCCCGCACCGCGGGCGAGCCCGAGCCGGTCGCGGCAAAATCAGTCGCTTCGAACTGCGCCCCCATGGCATCGTAAAAATAAAGGCGCGCCGAAGGCGATACTTTGACATCATAAGTCGCGAAAATCGGGACGACGATCCCAATTCCCTGAAGCGCAAAGCCGAAGTTGTCGCGCAATAATTTCGAAAGCGCGCGCACTTTGCCGTCCACGCTCATTTCCTGCAATTGCGTTCGGCGGAAAAATTGGAACGAATGTTCGAGCACGCGCGCCATTTCCCAGGCCGTGGCGGGCACGCCGGCGATCGCCATAATGGAATGCCGGTCGATCTCCAGCACTTTATCGGCTCGATCGTAAACGACAGTGTTTCCGGAAGTCGCCCGCCGGTCGCCCGCGACCAGCACACCATCGGAAAATTTGAAAGCCAAAATTGTAGTCGATTCCGTCGGCATAATTTCGGCGCGCTTGTTTATCGGACCAATCTGAGCAGCGGGACCGAGCAAATCCTTCTGTCGGAGCAAGGAGGGAAAATCACTGCTCGCTCCGAAATCGAGCGCCTCTTTGCCGTCCATTTATTGGCCGGTACGCTGCCGGTAACGCTTCGATTGATTCGGATCTACCTTGCGCATTTTTTTCAGCAAATCCTTCGTGTCCGGTCGTGAGATATCGGGCGACCGCGGCCCATCGCCGTCACCCTGTTTCGGCCCCCACGGCACCGGTTCAACCGGCTTCTGAGTGCGCTCTGGCATCGAGAAAAAGGTACGGGAAATCGTCAGAACCGCAACCTTTCCCTCACTTTTCCGGGTCGGCTGTCCTGGCACAAATCGCGACCGCGAGCGCTTGCCAGTCCTTGCCCCAGATGCCAGAATTTCTGGGATGAAGTTTCTTGCTGTCTGCGTGGTTCTCCTGTCCCCGGTCGCAATGGGGTTGGCACAACCGCCACAAAATTCCCCATCCCCCGACCAAATTGCCGCGCTCGAAAAGAAGATCGATCAGATTAACACCAAGATCGACGCACTTTCCCAGCAGATTTTGAAGCTGGAACAGCAGGTTTCCCGTCCGGGAATGATGATCGGGGAGACGACGCCGGGCCCGGTTCCTAATGCCGCGACATCGCCGAACGAGACCGCACATCCGGCCGCGAGCACAGGTAACACTCACGTGGTGGCGCGCGGCGAGACGCTGACCGCCATTGCCAAGCAACACAAGGTCGGCGTAGAAGAGCTTCAAAAATTTAATCACATTGAAGACGGCCGGAAATTGCAGGCCGGACAAACAATCATGATCCCCGCGCCCTCCACTAGCCCGGCGGCAAGCGCGTCTCCTTCGCCTACGGCGGAATAGACGATGGCAATGGACCCAAGCTGGTATCTCCGCAAATACGACGACGGCGGCATTTTTGGTCCGCTGCCATTTGATCAACTGTCGCGCTGGGCATCGAAGGCGCGAGTAGCCCCACGCGATCTCGTTTCTTCGGATCAGGAAACCTGGATGAAAGCACCGATGCTTACGGAGTTGGGAATGGATTGGCTGGTGGAAGTGACGAGCGAGCGGTACTACGGGCCGACAACATTGGGAGCAATCAATGAATTCGTTCGGCTCGGCGAAGTGACCCCGGAAAATTTTATTATTAACACGCGCGACGGATCGCGCCGAAAAATTCAGGAAATCACTCCATTTTTCCCTACCCTGATCGAAGAGGGCGATGCCCTGGTCGAACAAACGCCCGCGGCGACGGGCATGTCGATCAAGTTCGAAGAACGGATTCGCGATCTGGAGCGCAGTCTGGGAGAGGAGCGGCGCGCTTTGCAGGAAGCGGAAGTCCGCTACCGCGACCTGGAACAACGCTATCAGGAATTGCTGGCGGCTTCGCCCGCTCAACCGTAGCGGTTTGTAAGGGTTATGAATTGTAGGGCGTCCGAGGCGGCGGACGCCAACGCATGCGGTTTCGGTAGGGCGAGACTCTGTCAAGCCATCGAAGTACGCAGGGCCATGAAACTTTGAGACGCGGCTCCGCAGAGCGTCGCCCTGCCAGGAAAAACTCAGACACCTGCCGGCTCGATCTCGGGCATCTCCAGCAAACTTTGTTCGCACAGGCGCGCGTATTTTCCACCGAACGCCAGCAATTGCTCGTGGGTGCCGCGCTCGATGATGCGACCGTGATCGAGCACCAGAATTTGATCGGCGTGCACGATAGTCGAGAGGCGATGCGCGATGACGATCGAGGTCCGACGAAACATTAGATTCTCCAGCGCCTCCTGAATCAGCCGCTCGGTCGCGGTATCCACGCTGGCAGTCGCTTCGTCCAGAATCAAAATCGGCGGATCCTTCAACAGCGCGCGCGCAATCGAAAGCCGTTGTTTTTCTCCAACGCTCAACTTCACTCCACGCTCCCCCACCACGCTGCTCAGTCCATTTTGCAACAGATCGATGAAGGTGCGCGCGTTTGCCGCTTCCGCTGCTTCCATCAATTCCTCGTCACTCGCACCCGGTTTCCCCATTTGCAGATTTTCGCGAATGGTGCCGTTGAAGAGAAAACTCTCCTGCGTCACCATCCCGATCTTCTCGCGTAGCTCGCGGATGTTGAGGTCCTGAATCGAT
>QHPM01000325.1 GCA_003219095.1 Verrucomicrobiota bacterium | reverse complement strand
CGAATGGTGCCCTCGACGGCGCGTCGGCGTCCATTTGTTTGAAACAGAGAGCTCAAGCGACTTGCGATTCATCCTGACACTGCTCAAAATCGTCGACGTGGGACTGTTTTTCCGAACTAGTTTTAGTGCACGAAAACTAGCCGCTCTGGCATTATCTCTGTGCTTCATCACCGGTTGCGAGGGCAAGGCCCATGGGATCGCTGGTCGCTGGCGAGTTGGCAGTGATCCAAACGCGATGATTTGGGAATTCTCCAGCAACGGTTCCATTCTCATAGGGGCCAATCGCGGCAGGTATAGCTTTGGCGATAATAATCGAATTAAGATTGAGACCTCATTCGCTACTTCCGTTTACCAGATTGAAATCTCGGGCGATAAAATGACTTTAAAGGAACCGAGCGGTTCAAAGCTTGTGTTGACCAAAGTGGTTAAATAAGCACGGAATCGGGCAGGTTCAGACCGATGGGCACACAAGAACCGCGCGAAGTTCCGCTAGCTCGCCGGCTTGGCCTGTTCGACGCCACCATGATTGTAATGGGGGGAATTATCGGCGCGGGAATTTTTGTGAATCCAGCGGTCGTGGCCCGCAATGTTCATACACCCCTCCTCGTGCTCGGCGCCTGGTTGATCGGCGGAACGATCGCACTGATTGGCGCATTTGTTTACGCCGAGCTCGCCGCGCTGCGACCTCGCGTTGGTGGCCAATACGCTTATTTGCGCGATGCCTACCACCCGATCGTTGCTTTCTTGTACGGTTGGACTCTTCTTCTCGTCGTCCAGACGGGCGGAATGGCAGGCGCGGCCATCATCTTCGGCCGCTACTTCTGCGAACTATTCGGTCTTTCCGTTTCCGAACAAGTCCTCGCTATTTTGGCGCTCGCGATTCTGACGGCGGTTAATTGTCTTGGGGTCCGTGCTGGCAGCAATGTGCAAAGCGCGCTGATGTTAATCAAACTAGTGGCAATCGTGCTGCTGATTGGCGTCGGATGTTTCGGGCCGGTCAAAACCCATTCCGCAGGAGTGGAGTTGCCGACCGATTCGGGCGGTTTCGCGGGACTGGCGCGAGCAATGTCGCCTGTCCTTTTCGCCTATGGCGGCTGGCAGACAGCGAGTTTTGTCAGTGGCGAAATGCGCGATCCGCGACATGATCTTCCACGTGGATTACTGATTGGGGTATTCGGTGTAATTCTTTGCTATGTTCTCGTTAGCTATTCGTGCTTGCGCGTATTGGGAGTGGCCGGCCTCGCGCGCACAAATGTCCCCGCTTCTGAAGTGATGCGTCATGCTTTGGGCGAACGCGGGGCTCAGGTGATCGCGGCCGGAATCGCGATTTCGACTCTTGGATTTCTTAGCCAAAGCATTCTGACCGCTCCGCGCGTCTATTACGCCATGGCACGCGACGGCGTCTTCTTCAAAGCCGTTGGCCATCTTGATCCGAGGACGCGTGTACCGACGGTAGCAATTGTTCTTCAAGGCTTTTGCGCGGTGACGATAGCGTTCACTGGAAAATATGACCAGATTCTCAGCTACGTCGTGGCGATCGATGTGCTTTTTTTTGGACTGACGGGTGCTTCTTTGTTGATCTTTCGGGCGCGTCTTCAGAAGGAAACGTCGGACGGGGAGCGCCTTCGAGTTCCCTGGCATCCGATTACAACCAGCTTGTTCGTGCTGGCATGCTGGGCCATTTCAATTAGTACTGTCGTCCAGTTCCCGCACAACGCTGGCATTGGTCTTGGTATTCTCGGCATGGGCGCTCTGATCTATCCCCTTTGGCGAGACCGTCGCCTTGCAAAAGGATCAGGGATTGACGCCTAACCTCACGGCATGGCAAGTATGGACCTAACCTTATGCTAACTCTGCACACGCTTGAAGGTTCCATCTGGCTGCTACAAGTATTTGTCTCGGCCTTTCTCGCAATTCTATTTCTTCAATCAGGAATCGACAAAGTGGTGGATCGTCGCGGTAACCTTGAATTTCTCCAGGGTCATTTTG
>QHPM01000324.1:1062-2994 GCA_003219095.1 Verrucomicrobiota bacterium | reverse complement strand
GGGAGCCCAGGTGCGGGAAGCGATTGAAGATGTGGACCAACTCGAGCCGCGCGGTATCGTAGAAATAACCGGCGCAGTGTTGAAAGGCACTGTCATTCAAGGAAAAGAAGTCGCGCAATTGATTGATGAGCTTCCGGTGCTGGCGGTGGCCGGCGCTCTTGCCAATGGCACTACCATCATCCGGCAAGCTCAGGAACTGCGGGTGAAGGAAACTGACCGCATTGCGGCAATCGCTCACAACTTGCGAGTGATGGGCGCGCAAGTGCTCGAGTTGAGCGATGGCCTCGAGATTCATGGCCCGGCACCGTTGCGCGGTGGACGTGTTGCGAGCTTCGGCGATCATCGCATCGCCATGGCGTTTGCCATTGCCGGACTTTTCGCTGACGGCGAAACTATCATCGAGGACGCCGAGTGCGTGGAAATTTCCTATCCCGGTTTCAAAAACGCGCTCGAACAATTCATGACAGCAAAGCGCGGCCCGGGAAGCACACCGGTGATTGGATCGCTCTCACTGGCTCCGGTTGACGAATAGTCGTTAGCTGCTATTCGCCGTCATCCCGAGCGAAGTTGAGGGATCCCGGTGGTGATCTTTAAGGTTTCGCCCCGGGATTCCTCGACTTCGCTCGGAATGACGGTGAGCTTGCTTCTGCGCGATTTCCAATGAAGAAACCTCGCAAGCCTTAATGCCCGCTCATTACGTCATCGCCATCGACGGTCCGGCTGCTTCCGGCAAGAGTAGCGTCGCCCGCGCCTTGGCAGAGCGACTTGGATTTTCCTACGTCAACTCCGGGGCGATGTATCGCGCGGTGACGTGGCGCTTTCTGCAACGCGGCCTGAACATAGACGAACCAGGCGCTGTCGCCGCGGCAGTCGAGCAAGCAAGAATCGTTTGCGATCTCGTCGATAACCAATCGCGCATCTTGATTGATGATTACGATCCGACTCCGCATTTACGCGACGACGAGGTCAACCGCGCCGTTTCTCTCGTCAGCAGTGTTCCGCGTGTTCGCGAGATCCTCGTCGCTCGCATGCGCGAGTACGGAAACAAAGACAACATCATCATGGAAGGCCGCGACATCGGGTCGGTTGTTTTTCCAGAAACCCCTTTCAAGTTTTACATCCACGCTTCCCCCGAGGTGCGGGTGCAACGGCGGCTGGCCGAAGGGCAGCGCGATGAAATCGCAGTGCGCGATCGCGCCGATTCCTCGCGCGCCGCCTCACCGCTTGTTATCGCGCCGGATGCCGTAGTGATCGACACCTCCGCCCTCACCATCGATGGCGTGGTTGATCAAATCATGCAGCGATTAGTGGCAAAAGGTTTGCCGGTTCACTCACGGGCAGTGGTAGCGCGTCGGCGACGGATGAATCCGTACTATTGGCTAGGCTACACGATCTCACGTTTGCTGGCCCAGATTTTTTTTCGATTCCGCATTCTGCATCGCGAACGCATGATCCAAAGTGGGCCAGTGATTCTGGCGATGAATCATCAGAGTTTTTTTGATCCGCCGCTGGCCGGCAACGCTTCCGATCGCCCGATTTTTTTTCTCGCCCGCAGAACGTTGCTCGATCATTGGTTTTGGGGCTGGCTTCTGCCCAAGCTGAATGTCATCCCAGTCGACCAGGAAGGCAGTGATCGCAGCGCTCTTAAAGCTTTGATTCGAATTTTACGGGCGGGAGAGGCGACACTTGTGTTTCCGGAAGGCGCGCGCACCCTCGACAGTAACTTGCAACCGGCCCAGCCCGGTCTTGGCCTGGTGATTGCGAAAACACTGGCGCCGGTTGTGCCGATGCGCATCTTCGGCGCGCACGAGGCGTGGGGGCGTGGCAGCAAGAAAATCCGTCTTCATCCCATTACCATTGTCGTTGGGCATCCGATTTTTTTCACTCAAGCGGACATCGCCGAACGAGGAAAAGACGTGTATCAACGTTTGA
>QHPM01000324.1:0-1055 GCA_003219095.1 Verrucomicrobiota bacterium | reverse complement strand
CATTAATCGCGATGATTGCGATTGTTGTTGGTCTAATCATAGTTGCGACCTACGCCAACTGGCAAAATGCGCATCGCGATCTTATTGAAACCACGACGGTCACCCGCTTGACCCCGGAACCTTCGGCTTCCCCAACACCTTGACGTCCGAACCGGACTGGCACTTTCAGTCGGGATGACGGCGGGCTTGCATTGGCTGCCTGTCTGTTTAGCGCTAACGGCGCGCGGCCTCATGGCAGCCCGGGATGGTTGCCCCAGGCCAGTATGAGAGACGCGCCTTCAGCCTTAAACGTAGTTGCTGATGAAGGCCTATAAGCTCTCTCGTAAATATTGGCGGCATGCTTCATGCACTGGAGGGGCGGAGCTCCTGCCATGCTTGTGAGAACCGCGAGCTCGCAGCAGCTAGCTTCTCCATGTATTTACCAGATGCGCTCTAAATAAGTTGATGAAAAAGGCTTTCTGTGTCCTGGCGTTGAGCGCATGCGTTTTGGCGTGTCAAAAACAGCAAGCCAGGGACGAGGCCCGCGCGAAAAGCGGACGTGAAGCGGATTTGAGCGAAAGCGAACGAGCTCTAATCGAATCAAAGCAAAAGATGGTTTCTCATATGATGCCGGTACCAACGCAGCAGGTCGAGCAGGAGCCGACTAACGAGCAACAGCCAGCGGAAGAAATCGGGAATACACCGACCCCAGCAAACAAGCCGACAACGCCGAAGCCGGTTGAATCGATGACCGCGCAGCCCGAAGCAAGTATGACTCCCAAGGCGACGGAGACTCCGATTTTATCGCCGACTGCGACACCAACGCCCGCGATTTCACCCACACCGGAGCCGACTGTGCAAACGCCAGAGGCCGGCGAAAAACCAATCGCCACTTCGAAGCCGCGCTTGCGGCTTAACCCGTTATCGACGGGCACCCCCTTTCCGCAAGCCAGCGCCCCTGCGGAACCCAATTTTCCTGCATCATCAGTTGCTCCAACTATTCCCGCCGACACTGGGTCGCAGACTCAAAAAACCGCAGAATCCGCTACCCCAACGCCGGCGACCGCGTCATGGAT
>QHPM01000293.1 GCA_003219095.1 Verrucomicrobiota bacterium | reverse complement strand
TGCGCATCGAAGTTGCCGCTAGCAGGTCAGAGGTGCAACTTTTGCCGGCAGAGGTGCGATGAAATCGATCATGTTTGTAATCGGACTGGTGGTGATTGGGCTGGTCGTTGCCTTTGGCTTGTTGCGCACGGAAAATCGAAAAGAAAACGACGCGATGAACGCTTTGATGGTGATCGTGCCTTTCAAGTACGAAGGCCTCTGGGTCTTCGATGATGCAGCGGTTGGGCTGAGCAAGGAGCCGTTCATCGCGGGAATCGACACGCTTATTGATAAAGCAACCGCGAACATTCCAGACGCGCAACACGGGTTTCGTGCGATCTTTAGCGAGAGGCAATTTCCGGGCGCAAATTTTAAATTGGAATGGCGTCGTACGGAATCCGGCGGGAACTGGTATTACAGTCCCGAATTTAAACAAGAAGGCTGGCTTTGCCCGGCGTTGTTTAAATATTTCAAAAGCGCGCCGCGGGAAATTTACGTGAAGGTCGAGCCGCGAAGCCAGGGTTAATCGCCGACGCGGTGTTTTAACTCCCAAACTCGAAGCGCAGCGAGAAGCAACGCTTTGGTGCGGGCGAGAGTGCCGGCGGCCGGGAGATCGCGAGAAGCGGAATTATGTTTTGTCGCGCCATTGCGCGAACGTCCTTTGGGCTTGTGTGCGCTCGCTTTGGTTTTGCGCATCTGTTTAGTCGCTGTCTCGCTGACAGTTAAATGTCCGCTGCTATTCATGATCCGGTTTTTAAGCAGCTTCCAAGCCAGTTCGGGACACCATCGGACGCCGCTTCAAACGCAACTAGTTCAGCTGAAACCATTTAATTGCCGCAGAAACCCTAGCTACAATCTTCTTATAACTACTAATATTCCATGACGTATCTAACATATCTAATACATATAGCAGATCGAGAAAGGATATCTCACCGGCTCACTTGGGCCGAAGACGCAGCGCCATTCCAGCCCGCGGCAGGCGCCTCGAGGACTTCTACTGAGTCTCACCGCCGAAAAACGCCGGTTCGCTCCGCTGCCTCGAGCAGCTTTAGCGTTCTTGAGATTCGCTGCGAAGTCCCTTTGGGGTGATGTAATTTAGGTCCGGGAGCCGCACACCCCCGCATGTTTACCGTTGGCGCTTCGCACCCCCCGGAAATAGGGTTGCGACTGCTGGTTGGTTTGAGGGTCGACGAAAAGCGCTTGTTCGGAACGCACTTTTCCTCCAGTTTCACGCCGGATCATGGCAAATCGTAAGCTCGGCTGTCTCACGCTTTTTCTGTTCCTGGCGCTGTGCGCGAGCGTGATCATTAATGTTTTCCTGGCTATTGCTTTTCTCGGGCGGGTCAGCACCGGCGTGGTTCGCGAAGAGCCGCTAACAAAATTCCGCGAGATCGTAGTGCAACGTGGCGGACGGGGCGTTTCAGATCGCATTGCGGTCATCGTGATGCGTGGTTTGATCAGCAGTTCCGTCCCCGGGGCCGCCAGCGACAACATGGTTGATGATCTACGCATGGCGTTGCAGCAGGCCCGGGATGACGATCGGGTCAAGGGCGTAGTTCTGGAAGTCGATTCGCCCGGCGGTGAAGTAACGGCCTCAGATATGATTTACAACGCCGTGGTCAAAACGCGGGCGCGAAAACCGGTGGTGATATACATGGATTCGCTGGCCGCGTCTGGTGGCTACTACGTCTCCTGCGGCGGAAAATATCTCATGGCTAACGAGACGACGATCACCGGCAGCATTGGTGTCATTATTCAAACCCTCAATTACGAACAGCTTTTCAACAAGATCGGACTCGCCTCCGTCGTTTTTAAGAGTGGAAAGTTCAAAGACCTGCTCAATGGCGCCCGCCCGATGACGCCGGAGGAGCGCGAATTCGTGCAGAATTTTGTCATGAAAACGTACGATAAATTTCTCGGCATCGTGGCAAAAGAGCGCAATCTACCGGCCGACGGCCTGCGCAATTCTATCGCGGACGGCCGCATTTTTTCCGGGAAAGAAGCGTTGGAAAATAAATTGATTGATGGCGTGGGCCAGATCGAAGACGCCTACGCCAAGGCGAAACAGTTGGGTGGTGCGCCCGAGGCGGCGGTGGTGAGGTATGCGGCGCCATTCAGTCTCGGTCGTTTCTTTCGGGCGCTGGGCGAAACAAACCAAGCGAAGCTGCAAATCGAATTGCCCAAACAGCTGCTCCCGCAGCTCGAGAGCGGCCGCGCCTATTTCCTCCCGAGTTACTACGCACCGTAGCCCGGCATGGGCGGCGAAGATTTCCTTAGCGCGCTCGGTTCGATCGCGAACGCGCTTTTCCTGATCGCGAGCATTTACATTTATATTGCGCTGCTGCGCCAGATTAACCGTCGCGATCGCGACTTGATCGCAACCGATCGCGGATTTGGCGCCGCTGAAGTAGCGCTGGCAATTTTTCTCATCGCCGTTTTTGCATTCAGCAGCCTGGGCGCGAGCTCGGCCCAAATCGTTCGCCTGCGCACGCCCGATCTTATCCTCAACGCGGTTGTTGCTATCGGAATGGTTCTGTTTGTGGCCGCGTTCTTGAAGCTCCGCCGCTTCAATATCAGCGAACTGACCGGGCTGGCCCGGCTCAGTTTTGCCAGAGCCTTTGTCACTGGACTTGTCCTCCTGATTTTCGCCTATCCCCTCATCATTTTTGCCGACTGGCTGACGGCGCGTTTGCTCGGGTCCGGCTCGAGCCGCCAGGGAATCATCGAGTTATTTAGCGGCTCGCAGTCAATGGAGCAACGTGTCATCATCATATTACTGGCGACCGTGGTCGCTCCCGTGGCCGAGGAATTCATCTTCCGATTCTTTCTTTACGGGGTCATACGGCGTTACCTCGGTCGTAGCATTGGACTTATCGTTTCGGCGCTTCTTTTTGCCGCCGTCCACGCGCATCTGCCGTCATTCGCGCCGCTCTTTGCTCTCGGAATCTGTTTTACTCTTGCGTACGAGTGGAGCGGATCGTTGCTGGTCTCGATGACAATGCACGCCATTTTCAATGCCATCACGCTCCTTGCGCTCGCTTTTCCCAACACCGTGCAACCATGACGCGGGCGTTGCGCGAACTCGGAGAAGACAAGCTGCTGGCACAGATTTTCCCCAGGCTTAATCGTAACTCGCGGGTCGTGATTGGAGCGGGCGACGATTGCGCGGTGGTGAAATTTCGCGGCGCGAAGGATTGGTTGCTGTTGAAAACCGATTGTGTTGTTGAAGAAGTTCACTTTACAAGGGAAACGAACGCGCGCTCCGTCGGCTGGAAAGCGATGATGCGTGCCCTTAGCGATTTCGCAGCGATGTCAGGAATTCCGGAGTTCGCACTAATCACCCTCGCGGCTGCTGGTAAAAAAAAAGCATCATGGGTGGCCCAGCTCTATGCCGGTCTCAATCGCGCGGCGGCGCATTTTGATGTTGCCATCGTTGGCGGCGAAACCAGCGAGACGGCTGGTCCGACGGTTATTGTCGTTAGTGTGGCGGGCTTCGTGGAAAGGCGCCGTTGTATTTTGCGCAGCGGCGGAAAAGCAAACGACGATCTTTTTGTCACCGGGAGATTAGGTGGTTCATTTCGGGAGCGGCATTTGAATTTTGTCCCACGAGTCGACGAAGCGCGCTGGTTGACTGCAAATTTCAAAGTGCACGCCATGATGGATCTGAGCGATGGCCTCGGCACCGATCTGCCGCGATTGGCGCGCGCGAGCAAACTTGGTTTTGCCATCGATCAGCGCGCTCTGCCTCTTTCCCGCGGTTGCACCATTCAACAGGCGATTGCCGAGGGCGAGGATTACGAGCTCCTCTTCGCCATTTCGCCGCGTGATCGGACGCGACTGGAGAAAATGTGGCGGAAGAAATTTCCAAGACTCCCTCTCACCCGCATCGGAAAACTCAATCGGCAATTAACGGCAGTCCGCCTCGGACTAATCAGCCGTTTCGACAAGCTCAAGGCCCTGAGCCAGTCGAAGGGCAATCAGCAATTGCCGTCCGGCTATGTTCATTTCCGCCAGCGCCGCTGAAACGGAAGCGGCCGGGACGCGTCTCGCAGAGAAGATCCAGGGCGGAGACGTGCTTGCATTGGTGGGAGATCTTGGCGCGGGCAAAACCCAATTCGTCAAAGGGTTGGCGAAGGGTTTGGGTTCCAAGGATGTGGTAACAAGCCCGACTTTTACTCTTTTGCATGAATATCAGGGCGATCGACTGCCGATCTATCATTTCGATTTTTATCGAATTGAAAGTCTGGCAGCGCTGCGCGCGATTGGATTTGACGAGCTTGTTTTTGCCGGCGGCGTGACCGTGATCGAGTGGGCTGACCGATTTGCCGAGGCGATTCCGTCACCAGCGCGTTGGATCAAGTTTGAGATCGTGTCAGGGGATCAGCGCCGAATCGATCTCTCCACTTTTGTATGAAATTGCTCGCTTTCGATTTGTCCACCCGTCGCGGTACGATCGCGCTGGCTGACGACAAGAAAATTTTGTGCGCGACAGATTGGGCGAACGATCGCCGAACCTCGGCTCCATTTTTTGCAGCGCTCAATGAAATTATTCGTGAGCATGGTGCGCCGGAAACGATCGTCGTTGGTCTCGGCCCCGGTTCCTACACTGGAACGCGCATCGCCATTTCCGCAGCCATTGGCTTGCGGGCGACGACTGGCACAGCTCTCGCCGGAATTTCTTCACTCTGCGGAATCTCGGATGAAAACGAGTTTTGTGTGATTGGCGATGCCAAACGCGCATCGTTTTTCTTCGCGAACATCAGCGGTGGCTTGTTAGCGAATGATCCGGAGTTGCTTTCCGAAAACGAAATGAACGAGCGCATTTCGTCGATCACGACAATTCCGATTTATTCGTCTGATGCGTTGCCCCAGTTCACCTCGGTGAAGCTGCGGTTTCCATCGGCGAAATTGCTTTGTCTGCGGGCACAAACTTTCCCGCAGAATGTTGCTCGCGCGTCGCTCGCGCCGATTTACCTTCGCGAACCACACATCACGACACCGCGAAGTGCGCAAAAATGATGGAAAAACATTACCGCTGTTGGGCTGAGATCGATCGGAGCGCATTGCGTCGTAACGTGGCGTTTGTGCGCGAAAAATTTGGGACCAATATCGAGCTTCTCGCGGTCGTCAAAGCGAATGCCTATGGCCACGGCATGATTGAGGTTGCCCAAACCATCGCGGACCAGGCGAACATTTTTGGCGTGGCGAACCTGGAAGAGGCGATCGTGTTGCGCGGGGCGGTGCGCAATCCAATTACCATTCTCGGGCCGGCCCTGCCGGAGGAACGCGCCGCAGTCGCTGAGCATAGATTCATCCCATCGATCTCAACTTTGGAAGAGGCGCGGGATTTCGATCGCGTCGGACGCAATCAAAAGGTGGCGATTAATTTCAAAATCGATACCGGTATGGGACGAATGGGCGTCCTGGAAAAGGAAGCGCCGGCTGTTTTCAAGGAGGTGAGCGCGCTGCCGAACATCAAAGTTCACAGTGTTTCAACGCATCTCCCGGTCTCCAACGAGGATGAAAAATTCACCCGCGAGGAACTGCGCAACTTCGGAAGATTAATCAAACAACTGCGCGTCGACGTGCCCGGTGATTACAAAGTGCATGCGTTGCAAACCGCCGGCGTGCTCGCCTTCGCGGAGGAGCCCTTCGAAATCGTGCGTCCCGGAATGCTAATCTATGGCATTTCGTCATTGCCCGAGTTTCAAAATGTCCTTCGGCCAGCAATGACCTGGAAAACGCGCATCGCGCTCATTCGCGAGATGCCAGCCGGACACGGAATTAGCTATGGCCGCACCTTTATCACCCCCAGGAAAATGCGCGTCGCTACGCTTTCCTGTGGTTATGCCGATGGTTATCCACGCCATCTTTCCAATCGGGGAATTTCGGTGCTGGTTCGCGGGCAACGCTGCGCGCTGCTTGGTCGGGTAACAATGGATTTGATAATGATCGACGTTTCGCATCTGGCCGGCGCGACGGTGGGGGATGAAGTTGTGCTGATGGGCCGGCAGGGAGATGAGGAAATGTGCTGCGCGGAATTGGCGGAACGCGCGGAGACAATTACCTGGGAAATTACGACACGGATTGGCGCGCGCGTGGGGCGGGTTTATTTTTGAAGCGAGAAACGATAATAATCGTTAACCGAGAATCGATTTGACGATGTAACGAATTACGCTCCACCATGTTTCAGATTATCTTCAACGAACTTAGCGCGGCGGAGATGTCGGCTTTGCCAAAAACATTGCAGCTCGGTCTGCTCGCTGAGTTTCAGATTTTGCCTGAGGACCTCGATCATCTCGATAGCAGCCGATTCGGTCTGCTGGAGCGAGATGGTAAAAAACTCTATCGTTATCGCGCTAAAGATTACCGGATTTATTTCGAAAAGACGCCGGAGGGCATTACGGTGCATCGGGTGCTGCACAAGAACACGCTGCGCGATTTTCTTTTCCGCACCAAGTTGCCTACGGGCGAGGATGAGCAGC
Source organism: Verrucomicrobiota bacterium (assembly GCA_003219095.1). Classification (GTDB taxonomy): domain Bacteria; phylum Verrucomicrobiota; class Verrucomicrobiia; order Chthoniobacterales; family UBA10450; genus AV69. The sequence continues at coordinate 1,878 of QHPM01000293.1, read as the reverse complement.
TAAAGGAGAGGCGCGAGTTTTGGAAATTGATCGAGCAAGGCGAACGGACGCGCAAGAAGACGTGATCGCCGAACTGGAGGCGAATGAGGAATTTCGCCGCCGCGAATTTCCGATTTGTGCGCGCAAGATTTATTGCGCTCATGCCTCGGATGCGCCGTTGCCGCGCAGAGTTGCTGAGGCGATGCGCGACGCGATTGAGGACGCCTCGACTAACGAGAAGCAATTCGACAAAGCGCTTGGATTCATTGGCGATACTCGCCGGCTAGCAGCGGATTTCCTGGGAACGGAAATCGAAGAAATTTCGCTGACCGGCCCGACTTCAAGTGGTCTCAATGCCGTTGCCAATGGTCTCGATTGGAAAGCTGGCGACGAAGTTGTTTGTTATCTGGACGATTATCCGGCTGACGTTTATCCCTGGCTCGATCTCGAGCGAAGTGGAGTTAAACCGGTTTTGCTCCAAACCGCCCGACTCGGCGAAATCACTCCGGAAATTGTTGGGAACGCACTAACCAGGCGGACCCGCCTGGTGGCGTTGGCGAGCGCGCACAACATCAGTGGCTATCGCATCGACCTCGAGGCGATCGGCACATTGTGCGCAAAGCGTGATGTCCTGTTTTCACTTGATGCGATTCAAACTCTCGGCGCATTCCCGATCCCGTTAAAACACGTGGATTTTCTTAGTGCCGGCGCGCAAAAATGGATGCTCGGTCCATCGGGCGCGGGAATTCTTTTTGTCAAAAAAAGTCGGCACCACCTGCTACGACCCATGATCGTCGGCGGATGGAACGTGGAATCGCCGAATTTTATTGCGCAGCGCCAAATTAAATACGAGGAGGGCGGTCGAAAGTTCGAACCGGGTGGTTACAACAATGTCCCCATTGCCGGAATGCAGGCGGGGATTGCGCTTCTCAGTGAGACAGGATCGACGAAAATTTCTGAGCGAATTTTATCGCTCGTCGCGACGTTGAAAAGTAGACTTGCGTCGGTCGACTTTGAGTTCCTCAGTCCGAACGAAGAATCGGGTCGGTCCAGTTTTTTAGCTTTTCGCTCTCGTCGCATTGCAGCCGAGAAGTTGGCCAACGTGCTGGCCGAGAATGATGTGGTTGTTTCACTTCGCGTTGATCGCGAGAGCCGCAGTTGGTTGCGGGTAAGCCCGCATTTCTACAACACCTTTTCGGAGATGGAACGAGTGGCGGAGTTATTGAATGTCGCGGAATCGTAGCGGCGTTTGTGTCGAACACCGAAACGCCACCCTAAGTCGCTCGCTGGCATTCCTGGCTCGACGGCGTCTCGCCCTGCCAATTTTCGCTGTGATCATTTGGTAGGGCGACGCTCTGCGGAGCCAGCCGCGCCTGCGAAAACGCGATAGCTACTTCATCAGCAGCACAGAGCGGCTGCGTTTGATCTCGCGCGTGATCTTCCGGTGCATGTGCGCCGGCATGCCTGTGATTCGCCGCGGCAAAATTTTCCCGCTTTCGGTCACGAACTTTTTCAGCAAATCGGGATTCTTGTAATCGATTGCTTCCGCCGCGATATCGATGCGGCGGCGCGGCATGGTGCGATTGGCGCGTCGAAAGGCGGAGCGGCGTTTGGCGGTCTTTGGTTGCATGAGATCAGCGGGTCTCGCGGTGAAGCGTATGCTTTTTCAAAAACGGATTGTATTTTTTCTTTTCCAACCGGTTCGGGGTGCGCGGGCTCTTCTTATTTCGCGTCGACATGTAACGCGAAACCGGTTTGCCCAGGGCTTTAGCCTCAGTGCATTCCAGGGTGATGATTTCCTGCGCCATTACTTACTCTTTCTCTGCCGCCGGCGCCGGTTGTTCTTCCTCGGTCTCGGGCGCTTCTTCTTCTTCGGTCAAACCGAAAAGTGAGGTTACG
>QHPM01000323.1 GCA_003219095.1 Verrucomicrobiota bacterium | reverse complement strand
GAAAACCGGTGCGAACCAGTGAACCCTTGACCTGCTCCTCCTGCGACGGGGTTGCAATACGATCGTTAATTCCGCTGCTGATCCAAACCGGCAGACGCAAAAATCCGGGAGGCGCGCGGTTGGTTTTCAGCGCCTCAGGCATTTGGTCTTCATTAATTCCGCTGAGAAAAAATCCGCATATGTTCAGGGACTGCGTTTGGGCCAGGGCCGCTCCAAGCCATTGCGCGCATTTCGCGCCGCCCGAGATGCCAGCAAACACCACCGGCCATTGCGTCGATTTTGGCCAATCACGATGCACCACGTCCAACCCCGCCGCCAGAAGCGCGAGCCTCCAGCCCACTGAGTTATCTCGGGGGCGGATCGTTGCATCCGTGGCGAGCACGATCCAGCCTTCCGCTGTGGCCGGGGCGCGGTACCACGGCGCATCCGAAGGACCTGTGTGTCCTGCATCCTTGGTGGCGGTTACGATAAGAATTGGCCAAGCTCGCCGAGAATCGAAGTTCGGTGGCAGCAACAACAAAAGACGCCCTGTGGTTGGAGCCGGATTGCCGTCCTGCGCCGCATATTGTTGGTAATACACCGGAACTGGAAAGCGCACGTCGATGGTTCCGGAGTTGTCGGGGCTTTGCGGCAAAATGGCCGCGGTGCTTTTAAAGCTTAGAACCGATGCATTCATTACCAGCAGCAAGATCTTGAGCGCCACACGATTAATTTCGCGTGGCTCGCCGATGATAGCAACGTTCGGCCCGCCCCGAGCGTTCCGTTTGCGCCTTCGTGGAGTACCGGTCTGGCAATTGGATCCGGATAAGCAATGGGGCTGCGCCTTAGATATTTCAAATGAGGCACCGCCCACTACTTTACCCTCAGCTCTTAGCACGTCGTGCTTTCTCCAGCCGTCATTCTCACTTGGGTATCCCTTTCCCACTGCCCACCCAAACCGGGATCACCGATCCCGGCTACAGTAAGCACGCTGAGAGCGAGCCATGCTCAGCACGAACCGATGAGACTCTACTGGGGCGATTGCGAAGGAAACTGAGGGTCGCTGGCTTTGGCCAGGCGTAAGTTTTCCTCGGCCTCCGGAAAGTCGGGATGAAGGTGAAGTGCCTGTTCGAATTGCGCGATCGCCGCGGGAGCGTCGCCTTCGCGCATAAAAATCTTTCCCAGATAGTTATGAGGTTGGGCGAGTTTCGGGTTGAGCCGGGTCGCCTCCAAATAATGCGACTTTGCTTCCTGCAAGTCGTCCTTTGCGACAAGCGCGCCGGCGAGATCGATATGGGCATCGACAAAACCAGGGTCAGCCTGCAGCGCCAGCCGATATTGGGCAATTGCCTCTTCCAGCCTCTCATGTTTTTCCAAGAACGCGCCATAGCTATAGCGGGCCTGCGCGGACTTTGGCTCTAGACGCACGGCGGCTTCGCACTCCGCCGCCGCTTCCTCGGGGCGACCGAGTTGTTCCAAAAGGTAGGCATGACCGGAGTGAAACTCTGCGTTGTTGGGTTCGATCCGGAGGGCGTCATCGAAATGGGCCTGCGCGTCTTCCAACTTTCCTTTTCCCATCAGGATGGCGGCGAGACTGACGTGGGTCTTAGCAGAACTTGGATTGAAACGAAGCGCGGCGGAAAATTCCTCGGCCGCTTGGTCAACTCGGCCAGCTTCTTGCAGAGCGGTGGCGTAATTGATATGCGCCCTCGAACTATTTGGAAGATCGGCAGCGATCAAGGCTAGATGTTCGAGGTGATTCCCAGGGACGTGCACCTCCCTAAACCAGAGGGCTCCAAGGGGAATGACAAAAACAGCCACCCATTTCGCGCCGTGCAAGGCCCAGCTCGGCAGAAAACCACTGGTCGAGACATCGGCGGTGCCGCCGCCGATGCCGAGAGATTGCCGAGTGGATTTCTCCCGGACTTTCCAAATGAATCCGTCGTAATAAAAATGCAGCAGCGCGGAAGCGGTGACCACACCGGTAAGGATGCGTTTGATGACGTCGATCCCGACACTCGACTTGAAATAGCCCAGCGCCCCGTAGGCGAAGATCAGGCCCACGTAAAGACCGACGAGCGAGCCACTGCGCCGGAACACGAAACGCATAAACCCGCCGATGGAACTGTCTGTCTCAACCCGTTTACGATTGTAGATCCAAACCAGCGAGAGGTATTGGACATCGTGAAATACTTCGAACAATGCAACGCCAACGAGAACACTGGCCACGATGTTGTTGCAATACCACCAGAAAGAAATGCTGGTGATGAGAAGGACCAGCTTTACCGGGTTTGGTCGCTTCCCGCAGATCCACATCCTGATGAAATTTGCCAGAAATACGCCTGAAACGGCGAGCGCCAGGCCAAACAATCCTTGCTGCGCCCCTCGAAGCAGTCCCGGCGGAATGAAAGGACCACCCGCCGAATAGTAACTTTCCAGTGTATCGGTCATTCGCTGCGATGAGAGAAGGACGGCGGTGGCAAACCAGATCCCGCACAATGCGAAATCGAGGCGACGCGTCAGGGCCGCGAATGAGCCCACTTTCGCATCGTAGATGCGACAGAACCCGTAGGTTTGCATCATGCCGTGCCAAACTCCCCAGATAAAAGCCACCAGCACGATGCCCTTGAGATCCCACAGAAAAAACATCGTGCAGACGACCACCAAGAAAATTGGTGCGAAAATGAAGCGCCACTTGAAGCGCTGAAATAATGCACGATCGCCGTAGGCACGAATCATCCCCGGCAAGTGGTGACCCATCGCGCCGAAGGCAGCGACAAAAAGGTAA
>QHPM01000292.1 GCA_003219095.1 Verrucomicrobiota bacterium | reverse complement strand
GGTGAAGCCGCCAGCAGCACCTGAACCTCCCGCAGTTCATCGCTACCCGCATTCGCCGAAAAATGCAGACAAAGCGGCGGCGTCACGACGCTGGCCGGGTTTGAATCGCCCGGAAGCTCGGACGAGAGAAGGCGCAGTTTTTCCGCCGTCGCCCGCAACGATTCATCGCGCAGATCGAGTTTGCCCCTGACTCCGATGACATTTCCCGGCACCAACTTTTCCGCGCACTCCAGATAAAGCTCGTTCCAAATCACCAGCTCGAGCGTGCCCGTTAGATCTTCCAGCCAGACAACCGCGAACGGTTTGGCTTCTTTCCTGGTAAATTTCTTGTCCACCTGAGTGATCGCGCCCGCGACCCGGAATGTGGTACGATCGGAAAGTTCACCGAGCGACGCAATTGATTGATATTTCCCGTTCGCAATAACATTGGCATAGGCATCGAGCGGATGTCCGGTGACGTAAAAACCGAGCAACTCCTTTTCGTAGCTCATCTTCTCGCGATCGCTCCACGGCGCGACAGTCCGCTTGCGTGCCGGCGCGACATGTTCGTGCGTGTCTCCGAAAAGTGAGACTTGTCCCGCCATTCGATCGCGATGCGCCGCAGCCGACGAGGCCAGCGCGTCATCGATGCAGGCGAAGAGTTCCGCGCGTTCGTGGCGCAGGAAATCGAACGCGCCGCACTTGACCAGTGATTCCAACATTTTGCGATTGGCGATGCGCGAATCGAGCCTGCTGCAGAAATCTTCCAGCGACTTGAAGTCGCCGCCGCGCTCGCGCTCGCTAATGGCAAATTCCATCGCTCCTGCGCCGACATTCTTGATCGCTGCCAGACCAAAGCGAATGGCGCTGAATGTGGGAGGGGCCTCAGTGCCACGACCGTCGGGACACTGAGGCCCCTCCCACATTTCCGGCACGAATTTCAACCCACTCCGATTCACGTCCGGAGGCAGAATGGTAATGCCCATCCGTTTGCATTCGCTCACCAGCACCGAGATTTTTTCGGTGTTATTGATTTCGTTCGAGAGCAAACCAGCCATGAACTCGACCGGATGGTTCGCTTTCAAAAACGCCGTCTCGTAACTGATCAGCGCGTAGGCCGCGCTATGGCTCTTGTTGAATCCGTAGCCGGCGAATTTTTCCAGCAAATCGAAAATCGCGTTCGCCTTTTTCTCCCCGATCTCATTGGTGCGCGCGCAACCGGCAATGAAATTGGCGCGCTCTTTCGCCATCTTTTCCTTGTCCTTTTTCCCCATGGCACGCCGGAGCAAATCGGCTTGACCCATCGAATACCCAGCCAGTTTGCTCGCCGCCGCCATCACCTGCTCCTGATAAATCATCACTCCATAGGTGTCGGCGCAGATTTCCTCCAGCAGCGGATGCTCGTATCTAATTTTCGTTAGCCCCTTCTTCCGCTTTATGTAATCACCGATCAATTCCATCGGCCCCGGACGATAAAGCGCGATTAACGCAATGATGTCGTCCAGTTTCCGCACATCGAATTGCTTCGAGACCGACGTGATCCCGCCCGATTCCATTTGAAACAAGCCAATGGTTTCGCCCCGGTTGTAGAGCCCGAACGCGGCCGCGTCATCCAGCGGAATGTTCTTGAGCGAGAAGCCGGGCACATTTTTTCGAATCAGCGTCACCGTGTCCTCGATCACCGTCAGCGTCTTCAGCCCCAGATATTGCATTTTCAGCAGCCCGAGGTCGTTCAATGGATTCATCGAATACTGACTGACGATGTCGTTACCCTTCGTGTCCCGGCAGAGCGGCACGTACTCGGAGAGATCCCGATCGCTGATCACGACTCCGGCTGCGTGCACACCGGCGCTGCGGGAAAGTCCTTCCAACGCGGTCGCGTATTCCATCAACTGCTTCGTCTGCGGCTCAGTCGTGACTGCTCGTTTCAGCTCCGGATTTCTCTCGACCGACGAATTCAGGGTAATGTTTAACTCGTTCGGGATCATTTTCGCGATCCGGTCGCCGTCCCGCACGCTCAGTCCCATCACCCGCGCCACATCCCGCACTACGCTGCGCGCTTTTAACCGGCCGAAAGTGATGATCTGCGCGACGCGACGCTCGCCGTATTTTTGCCGGACATATTCAAGGACTTCGCCACGACGCGCCTCGCAAAAGTCCACATCAATATCGGGCGGAGAAATGCGCTCGGGATTGAGGAAACGCTCAAAGATCAGTCCGTACTGCAACGGATCGATATCGGTGATTCCCAGGACGTAGGCCACGATGGAACCTGCGGCGGAACCGCGACCCGGTCCCACCGGAATTCCGCGTTCCCTGGCGAAACGAATAAAGTCCCAAACAATGAGGAGATAACTAACAAAACCCGTTTTTTCCAGAACATCTACTTCGTAATCCAGTCGCTTGATTAATTCCTGATCGTTGGCTGCGCGTTCACCGTAACGCTCGTGCAAACCTTCGTAACAAAGCTCGCGCAAATAACCTTCACGTGTTTTTCCCGGCGCCACCGGGTACTCGGGATATTTCGATTTCCCGAACTCGATTTCGAGATTGCAGCGGTCCGCGATTTCGAGCGTGTTCTTGGTCGCGTCAGGAAAATCACGAAAGACTTCGCGCATTTCGGCAGGCGATTTGAAGTAGAGCTCAGGCTCATAACGCATCCGCTGTTGGTCTTCAATTTTTGCTGCGGTGTTGATGCAAAGAAGTGCGTCGTGCGCTTTGTGATCGCTGCGCCGGAGAAAATGAACATCGTTGGCCGCAACCAGACCGAGTCCAAATTCGCGGGCGAATTTCGGCAGGTGCGCATTGCATTGCTTTTGCTCGGCCATGCCGTGGTCGTGCAACTCGATGAAAAAATTTCGCGGCCCAAAAATGTCGCGATATTCCGCGGTCAGATTCTGCGCTTTTTCAACGTTGCCGGCTTGAATGGCGCTGTTGATCTCACTCGCAAGACAACCGCTCAGGCCGATCAAACCGTCGGCATGCGCCGCCAGTAATTCCTTGTCAATGCGCGGGCGATAATAAAAACCGTCGAGATGCGCCGCCGAAATCAGCTTCACCAAATTGCGATAGCCGGTCTCGTTTTCCGCCAGCAAGGTGAAATGAAAAGTGGATTCGCGTGATGGTTTTTCCTTATATGAGCCACTCGTGATGTAGGCCTCGCAACCGATGATCGGTTTGATTCCGGCCGCCTTGGCGCACTGGTAAAAATCGATCGCCCCAAAAAGATTGCCGTGATCGGTAATCGCCACCGCCGGCATTTTCATTTTCACCGCTTCATTCATCAGCTCTCGCATCCGCACCGCGCCATCGAGAAGCGAGTATTCGGTGTGAAGATGAAGGTGAACGAAGGAATCGCGGGGCATCGCGTGTCACTATTAAACGGAGGGAATTTTTCGCAAATTTGCCTGGCATTTCATCACAATTTCTCGCGCCGCCAGCCCAGTCATCCCGAGCGCAAGCGAGGGACCTCTCCGATGGCCATTGATCAAAGCTGCATTGGGTGATCGCCGCCGCGATTGCGAGGTCCCTCGGTCGCAGGGCGACCTCGGAATAACACATTTTTTTTATTCTGGAAAAAACGTAATTGCATCGCGCCTGCCCCGTTGCTAAGAGAGCGCGTGCCGCGATCCGCTTTCGGTTTGCAAAGGGACGCGCGCACGCAAGTTTACCCGCAATGAAAAAACTCGAAGCGATCATCAAGCCCTTCAAACTCGAGGAAGTGAAAGAGGCCCTGGCCGAGCTCGGCATCGAAGGCATGACAGTGACGGAAGTGAAAGGCTTTGGCCGGCAGAAAGGGCACACCGAAATTTATCGTGGCAGTGAATACACCGTTGATTTTCTACCCAAAGTGAAAGTCGAAGTCGTGCTCGCAGACGACATGGTGGAAAAAGCCGTCACCGTAGTCGTGAGCGCGGCCAAAACCGGCAAGATCGGCGACGGCAAAGTTTTTGTTCTTCCGGTCGAACACGCAGTCCGCATCCGGACGGAAGAGATCGGCGAAAAAGCGGTGTGAAGCATGAGCGCATCGCCTCCGCCGTCATTCCGAGCGGAGTCGAGGAATCCCGTGATGAAAACTTTAAGGTAACACTGCGGGATCCTTCGACTTCGCTCAGGATGACCGCCCGTTTTAACCGTTCAATGCTTCAACCCTGCAACGCATAATCCATGGCTAAAGACAAAAAGACCCCGTCCGACGTTTCCAAAATGATCAAGGACCGCGAGGTAAAACTCGTGGATTTCAAATTCACCGATCTCCCCGGCACCTGGCAGCACTTCACCACTACCCTCACCGAATATAACGAAGATATTTTTACCGACGGCCTCGGCTTCGATGGCTCGAGTATTCGCGGCTGGAAGGTGATCAACGCTTCCGATATGCTCGTCATCCCCGATCCGGCAACGGCGTGGATCGATATTTTTAACGCCGAACCAACGCTGTCGCTGATCTGCACCATCGTCGATCCGATCACGCGCGAACCCTACGATCGCGACCCGCGCGGTCTCGCCGAAAAAGCAGAGGCTTATCTAAAAAGCACCGGCATCGCCGACACTGCGAATTTCGGACCGGAAGCGGAATTCTTCATTTTCGACGATGTGCGCTTTTCTTCGGGGGCGAATTCCGCCTTCTACCAAATCGAGAGCACAGAAGCGCATTGGAACAGCGCGCGGGAAGAATTTCCCAATCTCGGTTACAAGATTCGCGCAAAGGAAGGTTATTTTCCAGTGCCCCCAGCTGACACCCAGCAGGACATTCGTAATGAGATGTGTCTCGAGCTAGAGAAGGCGGGCGTTCCGATCGAGCGTCAACATCATGAAGTGGCGACCGCGGGTCAGGCTGAGATCGACATTCGTTTCGCCCCCATGAAAGAGATGGCCGACCACATGCAGTACTACAAATACATCGTGCGCAACGTGGCGAAGCGGCACAACAAAACCGTCACTTTCATGCCCAAGCCGCTCTTCGCCGATAACGGCAGCGGCATGCATACGCACATTTCGCTTTGGAAAGGCGATAAGCCGCTTTTCGCCGGCAACGGTTACGCCGGGCTCTCCGACACCGCGCTCTTTTTCATCGGCGGAATTTTGAAACACGCGCCCGCGCTCACCTGCATCACAAATCCAACGACCAACAGTTACAAACGCCTCGTTCCCGGATTCGAGGCGCCGGTCAATCTCGCTTACTCCGCGCGCAATCGTTCCGCCGCGATTCGCATTCCCACTTACTCGGCCAATCCGAAATCGAAGCGCATCGAGTTTCGGACGCCGGATTCTGCCGCGAATCCGTATCTCGCCTTCGCCGCGTTGTTGCTCGCGGGCTTGGATGGAATTCAGAGCCGCATTGATCCCGGTGATCCACTCGATAAGAACCTTTACGACCTTCCGCCGGAAGAACTCGCTAATGTGCCGAGCGTGCCCGATTCGCTCAGTGGCGCCATTGCGGCGCTGGAGAAGGACCACGATTTCCTGCTTAAAGGCGACGTCTTCAATTCCGATTTCATCGCGAACTGGCTCGAGATGAAACAAAAGGAATACGACGCCTTGCGTCTAAGACCACATCCCTACGAGTTCTCGATGTACTACGACGTGTAGGACGACAGGTAGCGGCGACGTCCTCTTCTAATCCGGGGAGGCGAAAAGAGACGATCTGGTTTGTAATCGGCGCGCTGCGTAGCCAAACTCGGTCATCCCGAGCCGCGCAGTCGGCGAGAGACCTCACAACGTTCGAAGTCGTTAAGGAGCTTTGTGAGATCCTTCGCTGCGCTCAGGACGACAGCGGTGGGAAAATGTTTGTGGTATCGCCCCCCGGTCTTCCCCGATTCGGTTTCCACACGATCTCTGGAGTTTGAAACGAGAAACGAGAAACGAGAAAAACATTGCCTCGGTGCACTACATTTGCGCAATGAGACGGGCACGATATCTCCTTGTGCCGTTGGTAGCTTATCTCGCGCTGATGTTTTGCACGCCATTACCCGATCAACTAATTTTGTTTCCCTCCAGCCAACGCATCGATGCGCACGGCGCGACGCGGCAAGCCATTCTTTTCCAAAATGGAGAATTGGAAATCTGGACAGCGCGTTCGCGGATCGCGCAACAACGCGATCATGTCGATGCCTACGTCCTGCGTTTCTATGGGAACGCCGATCGTGCCGAACGCTGGGTCATGCCCGAGGCCGACGCCTTTGGCGAACGCGCCATCGAAGTCTGGGGGATGAATTACCCAGGGTTCGGTGGCAGCTCCGGGCCAGCGCGTTTGGCACGAATGTCGCCCGCCGGGCTTGCCGCCTTCGACGCGCTGAAGTCGAAAGCTGACAACAAGCCGATCTTCCTTTTTGGCGCGAGCATTGGAAGCGCCGTGGCAATGAACGTCGCAGCCAATCGCGAAGTCCGCGGTCTTATTCTTCACAATCCTCCACCGTTGCGCCAAATAATCCTGCGCAACTACGGCTGGTGGAATCTTTGGCTTCTGGCCGGACCGGTCGCCCTGCAAATTCCCCGCGAACTCGATAGCGTTGCCAACGCGAAACGCATTCATGCCCGCGCAATTTTTCTTCTCGCCGAAAACGACGAGATCGTGCCACCAAAATTCCAACGCCTAGTGGTCGATTCCTTCCCCGGGCAGAAAGAGGTGATCACGTTGCCTGCCGCCTATCACAACTCGCCGATTGAGGGCCCGGTCGTGACCGAAATTCATCACGCCTACGATTGGTTATTTGGGGCCAGCATCCCCTGACGAGGTGGAGTGGAGTCGCCCCTGCCCCCTTTGGGGAGCGATCGTTTACTTGTCATCCTGAGCGAAGTCGAAGGATCTCTAGCTATCGTTTCTCCTCATTGAGTCCAAGCGGGCGAGCGGAAGCTTGTCCCTCCGAACTTACGCCCGAGACATGACACTGCGTTCGCGACTTGTTCCGCCGTGTATAGTCTGCGCTTCAGTTTGAAGATGGGTTACGCAAGAATTCTGATCGTCCTGGGTCTGGCCACGCTGGTCTGGATTGTCTTCGGGCAAACCGCGCACTTCGATTGGGTCCGTTACGATGATCACGATTACGTTTATCGCTCCGGTCACGTGACCAGCGGGTTGAGCTTCTCTAACGTCGCATGGGCCTTCACTCATTTTCACGCCGCCAACTGGCATCCCATCACCACCCTGTCGCACATGCTGGATTGCCAACTGCTCGGCGTAAACCCGGGCCTCCATCATTTCAGCAGCGTCGTCGTTCACACCCTCGCCGCCATCGTGTTATTTTTTGCCCTCGACTCGCTGACTGGAAAAATCTGGCGCAGCGCATTTGTCGCCGCAGTCTTCGCCATTCATCCGCTACGAGCGGAATCGGTGGCATGGATCGCCGAACGCAAAGATGTCCTCAGCGGTCTCTTCTTCGCGCTCACTCTACTGGCGTGGTCTAACTACGTACGACGGAAATCAGTGGCGCGCTATTTGATCGCGCTGGTTGCCGCCGCGCTTGGGACGCTTTCCAAACCAATGCTGGTCACGATTCCGTTCATGCTCTTGTTAATCGATTACTGGCCGCTGAATCGTTTTCAAAAGGAGAAAATCATTTCGCTGGTTTTGGAAAAGATTCCCTTTGCTCTCTTCGCCACTGTTTCGGCCGTTGCCACCGTGCTGGCGCAACACGGCTCGATCGACACTTTCGGATTCTCTTTTCCGCTGCGTTTTGAAAACGCAATCGTGAGCTACGCGATCTATTTGCGTCAGCTGATCTGGCCAGTCGATCTCGCTGTCCTTTATCCGCATCCGGAAAAATTTGTCCCGTTCCTGACTATCGCCGGTTGTGCTGCACTCCTGGTCGCGTTGTCGGCGATCGCGATTATCTACCGAAAACGATTCCCGTTTCTGTTCACCGGCTGGTTTTGGTTTGTCGGCATGTTGGTCCCGGTAATTGGCATTGTGCAGGTAGGCCGGCAAAGTCATGCCGATCGCTATACTTATCTACCTCTCATCGGCATCACTATCGCCATCGTGTGGCTGGTTGCCGAACTGACGGTACGCTGGCGTCTCCAGAAACAAATCGGCGCCATCGCCTGCACTATTATCACCATCGCTCTTAGTGCTTGCGCATATCATCAAACCACGTTCTGGCGCAACGCCGATTCGCTTTGGCCACATACACTCGCGGTGACGACGAATAATGACGGCGCACATCTTGCCTTCGCGACCTCGCTCTTCGCCGAGGGCAAAACCGAAGAAGCAATCGCGCACGCGCGAGCAGCCGCGGAAATTCGCCCCGCTGCCGCTGGCGTTTACGGCGAAATACCGGTCGGCCTGGAAGGGAAACCACTCGACGAAGCGATTCTTTTCTGGAGCGCGCAGGTGGAGGCCGAGCCGAACAAGATCGGCGCGCACAACACATTTGGTGTTTTGCTGGTACAAAAACATCAGACGCGCGCCGCTATCGAGCAGTGGGAAACCGCCCTTGAATTAGACCCGAATGATGGAAATGCACAGAGCAACCTGGCATGGGTGTTGGCCACCGCGCCCGACGCTTCGCTCCGCAACGGAATTCGCGCGGTCGTGTTGGCGGAACGCGCACTGAAACTCGCCGGCGGCATCAACCCGATTTTGCATCGGACCTTAGCGGCGGCTTACGCCGAGGCCGGTCGATTCGACGATGCCATCGCAACAGCGGAGCGTGGATACGCATTTGCACAGCGCGAAGGGAACCGCGAATTGGCCGACGAATTTGTTGCCGTCCTCGCCCAATATCGACAGCACCAACCCTTCCGCGACGCAAGTCTCGAACTGCACGAAGATTAATCAGGAAGACGGGCCTCCGGCCTGTCGAGATTTCGGTAGCGGCGGTCTGTGACCACCGGACAGGCCAGCGGCCTGTCTTCCGTACGCTCCCACCTCCTCCGCCGAATTACCTTGCAACTTCGGCAGATAGCCTGATGTTCAGACACACTATATGAGCTTGCTCGCGAGCTTCATGAATCTGGCAGGGCCAGATCTGATCGTTATTCTGTTGATCATCCTTGTCCTTTTCGGGGCAAAGAAACTGCCGGAACTGGCGCGCGGAATGGGACAAGCCGTCCGCGAATTTCAAAAAGCAAAAGACGAATTCAGCGACGAGCTGAACAAAGCGGGCAAGACCGAAGAAAAAACAATTCGCCCGGCTCAGGCAAACGTACCGCGGATCGAGCCCGGAACTCCCAGCGCCACCACCCAGCCCGATCCCAACCAAACCGTCGCTCCCGGCAACCGCGCCGATCAAGTTTAGGGGAGCGGACGCGCCTCGCGTGCTGGCGATGGCGCCCGCGCCATCGCGAACTTTTTAGACCAGCTTTCCTGTCGTGAGGTAACGTTTCCGGCACGTCATTTTAGCTTGCATCGAACAGGCGAACCATCCGAACATAAGGAAGGGTAACTCCGTCTTCCACGGCACAGCCTGAAAAGCCGCAGATTATGCGGAATTATTCCGTTAAAAAGGCGGAGAAATTTCACCGAATACTCGTTAGATGCAGAACGCGCCACATCTGCTTAGCGGCATGAAGTTCATGCTGCGGTGCTCCTTTGAGATTCTACCGCTCGCTATCACAATCCCACACTTCTGGACCGCTGGGATCGTCGTGCTTATTTCCGCGATCATAGCCTTTCGCTATCGTAAGGGTGCCGTAGCTCGCGTTCCGATTGCATTCCTCGCGTTAACTATCTTTCCTCTTGGTATCCTGCTTATCGGTGTCTTGTGGTGGGAGGCGTGTGCCGGTAGGACGAGTGAATGGGAGTGGCAGTTTATGGTCATGTACGCCGCGCTAGTACTTCAGACTGTTCTCGCGGCTGGATTGGTCTGGCGACATCGCGCACGTATTTGGCTCGCGCTGCCATTCGGTCTCGCTGCGACCTTGTGGGCGGCCGGAGCATTTTTCACCAGCACGATGGCTGTCACTGGATCATGGCTATGAGTGCTTGCCACCAACCGCATCTAACCACGCTATGCAGCGAACCGCGCCCCCTCCGATGCGTAGCTTTTGTGTAGTTAGTTCGCCCAGCTTGCAGCCACACGCGCTCTCGGGCGCGGTCACTGATCGTGTGTCTCGTTAGATCATTGTGCCTACGCCGCCTCGCATCATCGAATTGTTGCGAGACAATTCTGACGGAGACGCGAAGGTTCTGCGCATTTCTTGAACCTGGATTAAGCCATCCTCTACCCCATGACTAAACAACAAGATTATCCTTACGCTACTCACCTCGATATCAAGGTTCCAGCTCTCCATTTGGTGGACGTTCCGCCTTTGGTAAAAGCCTGCACCGATAAGTGGTATAACCAAACCCTCTGCCAGGTGAACGACTCCGTTGTTCGCCTGGGAGTAATGCAAGGCGAGTACCACTGGCACAAACATGACAACGACGACGAGTTCTTCTTTGTCTTGGAGGGGCACTTTGTTATCGATCTCGAAGATCGCTCGGTTGATCTGCAGCCACAGCAGGGATTTGTCGTTCCCAAAGGCATCAGGCATCGCACCCGCGCCCCTGATCGAGCAGTCATTCTGATGGTGGAAACCGCCGCCATCGTTCCTACCGGTGATGCATAGTGCCGCGGACGAATTATCTGTTATCGGTTATTTTAAGAGCGTTGTAAGACCGCATCGGCCATGACACATCGAAGGTTTTTCGCGAGAAGCCAATTGGCCAGCCAAATTCATTGTCCGGAATGAGTCCAAGATGACTCAGTTCGGAGGTCGGGAACAAATCGGGATATGTTGTAATGAAAGCGCGCAAGACCGGCTCCGGCACCACTTCAGTGCCCATTGAGCCGTGCAAAAAGAAATTGAGATCATCGGCGGACCATGTTCCGAACCTGGGCCAAATCAATCTCGTACTTTTGCCCGAAACCCTGTTCTGGAGCTGCCGATGCAATGCAAACGAAGACGGGGAAGATACTGACGAGACAAGCAACACATTTCATCGCTCGGCCATCCTAAAACGCGCCCTGATATTGTAAAGTGTCGCAAACTAGCGACCTTCTCACAAACGCGGAGTTAACATCCAGGTATCGCATATCCGACATTCCAATGTTAACTCGTAGGACAA
>QHPM01000322.1 GCA_003219095.1 Verrucomicrobiota bacterium | reverse complement strand
AAGACGATGTTGGGGTTATGCGGATCGAAGACGACATCGATCCCGCCGGTATTTTCATCTTTCGAGAGGACTTTCGTCCAAGTTTTACCGCCGTCGCTCGTCCGGAAAATTCCGCGTTCGGCGTTTGGGCCGAAAGCGTGACCAAGTGCCGCCACGACTACGATGTCGGGATTATTGGGATGGACGATGAGGGCGCCGATCTGACGGGTGTCACGCAGCCCGGTATTTTTCCAGTTTTTTCCTGCATCGACCGATTTGTAAACGCCGGTGCCGTAAGTGGTATTACCGCGAATGGCGGCTTCACCAGTGCCGACGTAAATGGTGTTGTGATCGGAAGGCGCGACCGCGAGCGCGCCAATGGACGAAATGTCTTGCTTATCAAAGAGCGGCGTCCAATTCGCTCCGCCATCCACCGTTTTCCAGACCCCGCCCGCAACTGCGCCGAAGTACCAGGTATTCGGTTCCCCCGGAACGCCTTCGATCGCCAGTGCCCGTCCGCCACGAAATGGTCCGACCTGCCGCCATTGCATTCCGGAAAACAGTTTCGGATCGATCTGCGGCGCCGGAGTAGTCGACGGCGATGGCGCACCGCAAAGCGCGCCGGCTAACACAACAAAAAAGGCAAAGAAAGAACAAAGACCACGCGAAATCATGACGCGTAAGTTCCCGACTTACGCGCAGCCTTCAACTGCAAACGCGCTCCATATCGTTATATTTTCCTGGTTATTATCTTGTCTTCAGAGTTTTTTGGGCTACCGCCGATCCGTACCAAGAGAAGGTTGAGACCGCTAAAAACGCCAAAGGCACTAAAAAATTCAAATCGAGCACCGTCCCGCTTTTAAGCGCAAATAGGCTTTCGGTGTACTCCGCTTTCGAATGATAGAGAAGAAGAGAGCGCTACGAGTTACGGAGATAGGGTCGTTGTTGAGGACGCGGCGCGTAAGTAAACTGTAATCGCTTCCTGCTCGGATGCGCTCAGGTTAGCGCGGGCAGCCATGCGACCAACAAGATGTGGCCATTCGCCAGGCGAATGTTTCGTCACCGAGGGCAGGGTATGACATTCCAAACAACGGGAGACGAAGAGAGCGCGGCCCCGCGATAATTGTGATGCATCGGCGTGGTCCAGGTGTGCGCTGGCGATCAACGCGGGCGAAATCGCGGGCGGTGGCGCGTAGTCGGCGCAACTAACGACAAATAGGAGAATGATCGCTAGAGCGAGGAGTGGGCAGGACGGGCCGCTGACGACTGTTGCAGCCGCGATCGATGACCGCGGGCCGGGGTCGGCGACCCCGGCTACAGGTTGCGACGCAAAAGACCGCGGCCAGCGATCGCGGCTACAGCTCCCGGTGTTCATAAGGCGATTCCAAAAATGAGGCGCACTTGATAATCAGGTTCGCCTTCGGTGCGGGTGGTTTGGGCGAGGGCGGTTACGGTAGCGAACCAGCGGTTGCCGCGGTAAGAAAGATTTGGGCCGAGGAAGAAATTGTTTTCCGCTTCCGAGCTGTGCCAATCCGGCAAAATAATTTCGTGCAGCATTTCCGCGCCCACTGAAATTCTCGGGCTGATTTCGTAGCTCGCGCCGAAGGCTTGTTGGATCTCGCCGTTCTGTTCGCGCAAACCTTCGTTTTTCCATTCCGCTTCGAGCGTGAGGTTGTAAGCGAGAATGAGCGGGCCGAAGTTCTTTTGCGCGATGAGTTTTGTTTCCGATTCAAAAGCCCGCCGACCGGCGCTGATTTCCTGGTAAAGAGAAATACCGATCGGATCGGCAACCGGATTAGTGAGGTTGTAGATTAGTTCGAGCGAGGAACTGTCGTAGTGCGTGCCACGATTCTTGCGGCTGCGCGTATAATCCCAATTCGCAAGATAGACGCTGGCTTGGAAATGCTCGGTAATTCCGATTTCGAGTTCATGACGAAAATTTGCGTCGGTGAAGCCGTCGCTAAATCGCGTGGTCGCGTAATTTTCGATTTCGAATGAACCGGGTGGGGACGTAGGCGCTTCGTAGATAAAGGTGAAATGACGCGCGCCGGCGAAGGCGGAGGTCATCGATAAAAGGAGAACAAGAAAGGGCGACGTCCGCGCCCCGGCGACTAGGCCTCTGGCTTCGTAGAGCCGACGGCTCGGAGAGAAGGCGCCGCTCCTTGGTTTCCGCAACGCCATCTCGCTTAAAGAATCGCCCGGTCACCGCACGGCCTGAAGCGGTTTCACCATTCCGGTGTCGATGCTGACGCGTTTCGCTTCCTCGACCGAATCGGTGCCGGCGAGTGGGACGGCGCCGAAACGTTTCGCGGCATAGTAAGAACCGATGACGAGCAGGGCGGCGAGAAATTGTGCGGCCATGGTTTCGTAAGTTGGGAAAACGGCGAACCACAGACTCGTCCAAGCGGGGATGGAATTCGCGAGCCAGGGAATGGGCGTAGTCGAGATCCAGTTAGCAAGCTGCATTTCCTGGGCTTGCTCTCCAACCATCACGAGCAAGACGACTCCGAGCAGAATGCCGGTGGTAATTAACATTCTGCGATAAGGCAAACGCTGCTGCAAAACGAAGGTCAGGAGCGCGACCATTCCGGTGAGGGCGAGGCCGAGCAGCGTTCCTTTGAGCACAACGGCGCCGCCGAGTCGCAGATGGTAACTCTGAAGAAAAAGCACCACTTCAAATCCTTCGCGATAGAGCGAAGTGAACCCAAGAAGGATTAGCCCCCAGCGCAAACGCGAATTGCTGGTCGCGGCGTCGAGCAGCGATTTGCGCCGGCGATTATGGGCGCGAATCCAGCCGCCCCAATAAATTTTGTGGAAGAACCAGTTCATGATCACGAGCAGGACGATCACCGCGAGCAGTCCGGTCGCCGCTTGCAAATGCAGGGCGGGAACGTTCTCGCTCAGCTGCTTCATGAGTCCGACAGCTACGAACCAGGTCACGACGGCAGCGAGGACAAGAATGCATTCGAGTCCTTCGCGGAAAACGAGGACACCAATATCCAGCGACGCGACGGTGGCGGTGGTATGCGCCTGCAACGGATCGGGCGCACCGTGGGCGGCGATCCCCTGCCAGATAAAAATCGCGATCACGAAAAGCGCAGCGAACAATAGACCGATGCGAACGACGAGACCGTGTGAAACGCGATTTCCCCCCGGGCCTCTCGGGATCACATTTAGCTCATGCTGGTGACAGGCTTCGCGCGCAAGCATGCTAGGCATATAATAAACTTAACATATTGACCCAGGGGCGCTGTCGCTCGCTTGCCATTTTTTAGCGGCTCGTTGCCCCATGGAAGCAATGGAGTGATGGAGTAGCGGAGTGGTGGTGTAAGATATTGGCGATCGTCCCTTGATCACTTCAAGACCGCAGCCCATGCGTATCGCAGCCAGCAAAGCGCACCAGTGCTGCCGCACTCCACAAGCTGTCGCCGACGTGCACCGCTACCGACGTCGCGAAAGCGTTTTTGGACCGCGGCAGTCACCTGCCACTTTCCATTACTCCATTACTCCAATACTCCGTATCTGAGTGCCGTATTGTGATTTTGCAGCTAAGTCGTAATTTCAAGCATGCAGCGCCAACGCGGCTTTACCTTGGTCGAAGTAATAATCGCGGTCTTTATTCTACTGCTCCTGCTTACTTTGGCAGTGCCAAGTTTGAATGGCGTGCTGGCGGACAAACGGCTACATCGTTCCCTTGATCGTTTTAACGAGCTGGTGCGTCAGGCGCATGAGCGAAGTCTGGCTGAACACCGCGCTTACTTAATTGTCTGGAATGATGCCCAAATCAGCTTGCAACCGGCAGCATTTTTGAAAACGGAAGAGCATCAACCAATTGATACCATGCCAATTACGCGCCATGAGAAGTGGCGCCTGGAGTTGCCGGCGGCGTTGTCGAAAAAGGTGGCAGCGGAGTGGATCTTTTGGGAGTCGGGCGTGTGCGAGCCGGCGCGGATCCGTTTTTCGAGCGACGATGGGAGCTGGACGACAGAGTATTCGCCGTTGAGCGGGCTAGGAGAGATTATCAGTTATGCATCGCGCTAGGATGCGCCTGGTAGATGTCTCGAGGAGCGAGTTCCTGCGAGCCCGCAGATGGCCTGACAGGCGGGTATTGAAAAGATCGGCTTTCGCCCTTTACGAGGTGCTGCTTGGGTTATTGATCTTTGCGGTTGGAATCATCGCGCTCGGCCGCGCGGTAAACAATTGCATGAATGCGAGTGTGCTAAGCGCGGACGACGCACGGGTACGAGAGATCCTGGCGAACCGGATGGTGGAAATCGAAACGACCCCAGGGCAACCGGACAAAGCAAAGGAATCCAAACTCGATACCGGATTTGGTATCGTAAAGCTGGTGCAGAAAGCTGTACCCCAGGAAATGAAAGAAGAAGATGGGACCGAATTAGCCGGAATTATTCGTGTGACTTTAACGGCAAATTGGACGCGCGGTGGAGCCGATCAGTCGAAAGCGATTGCATTTTATGTTTACCGGCTCTGAAGACCGCTGCCGCCACTCGATTTTTCCGGGGAGAATTGTAGGGCGTCCGCCGCGGCGGACGCCTTCCGGGATACCGCTGCTGGCGTTTCACAGAAACGCCCTGCAAAAATCTCCATTCGCGCTGCGCGCGAAAATGCATTCGGCCCAACGGCCGAATGCTGCAGGCTGGCAGCCTGCGCTCCCCAGAGGTATAGCTGCGCACGCATTCACCCTGCTGGAGATCATGCTGGCGGTGATCATTCTCGGAATGATGTCGCTGGCGATTTAT
>QHPM01000333.1 GCA_003219095.1 Verrucomicrobiota bacterium | reverse complement strand
CTGCCTCATCCCCGCGCGCCGCGCCACCAGGGTCGACCCCATGATCGCGCTCCGGGCGGAATGACAGCCATGCTTGATCGCGCCGAGTTAGAAAAACTCGCACAGCATTACGTGAAGGCGTAGTGCAGTCAAAATGCTGAAAGCGTTGCGGCATTTTTTGCCGAGGGCGGTTCAATCAGCATTAACAACGGGCCGCCTGCGGTTGGACGCGCCGCGATTGCCAGGGAAGCGTACGCGTTCATGACAACATTTCCGGATATGATCGCGACCATGGACAAGGTCGTGCACGACGAAGAAGGCGCGAAGTTCCATTGGACGCTAACAGGAACTAACACCGGCCCAGGCGGCACCGGAAAACACGTTCGCATCAGCGGCTACGAACTTTGGAAGATCGACAACGATGGTCTGATTGGAGAATCGAAAGGCCATTTCGATGTGGCGGAGTACGAACAGCAGCTGCGCGGCTGACGCCGCATGTATGATGTTTGATGTTCGATGTAAGAGCCGGCGAATGGAGGGATGCGCTCCGTCGCGTCCCACTTTTTCTCTCAACTATCAACTCTCAACCATGAACTAATCCCGATGTTCCAACCGACGCGTTTAACGCTTTAACGATTCAACAATTTAACGGATTCTCGCGAGCGAAGCGTATGAACCTCAATGACCTCGCTAATCTCGGACAAGTCGTCGGAGCGATTGGCGTCATGATTACGCTTCTCTATCTGGCGATTCAGATCCGCGGCAACACTAAGGTCGTGAGCGCACAAGCCCGCCAGGCCATCTCCGAGTTTGTTCTCCGCATCTCGATTTTTCGGGCAGAGCACGCGGATCGATTTGCCAAGCTTGAGAGCGGAGCGGAACTAACCGATGGGGATCGTCAGTTTCAGTATTGGAGTCATGTCCAATTTCTGCTGCATGCCGAGACCTATTTTCATCATCACGATTTGGGGCTCATGCCCGATGCACACTGGCGCCCGTATGCGCGATACATGACGAAGTACATCCAATCGCCTGGGTTCAAGGAAGTCTGGGAAGACATTGGCCAAGGATTTTCGGAAGGCTTTGTGCGATGGCTCGATGGCCTGCTGGCGAGTCCGAGTCGGACTGGCGGTAGAACATGGATGCAAAAGGAATCAAAATGAGAGTAAGTAAGATTATCTGTTTCACCGTTGGCGCAATGTTGACTGCCAGTGCACCGGGCGCCGACGAGATCTCCATCGTTAGCAATGTCCTTGGACCCGAGGGTCCGTTGTACGTTGACGGCAACCTTTACTTTGTTGGCTGGGTCTCCCACACCCTGTCGAAGTGGGATGGCAAAACGACCACGGTATTGAATCATACTCCGGGGTGCGGCCATAACGGGTTGGCGCTCACGAAACGAAAGACGTTCCTCCTCGCGTGCACCGAGGAGCATGGCGCCATCCTTGAACTCGACATGACCGGCAAACAGTTGCGCCGTTGGGATGCCGACAAAGACGGCAAGCCATTCGACGGCGGCATAAATGATATTGTGGTGACCGCCAACGGCGGCGCTTATGCCACAATCTTTGGCCCATACCAGGAAGTGCCGACCGCAGTGGTAGGCAAAATTCTTTATCTTGCACCTGGCAGCGAGAAATGGGTCGAGGTCGCGGACGACCTCAACTACGCCAACGGAATAGGCGTCTCTCCGGATCAAAAGACTCTCTACGTCAGCGAAACCGTCGGGAACTGCATGTTGAAGTTCAAGATCAATGACGACGGCTCGTTGAGCAACAGATCGAATTTTGCTCTGCTAAACCTTCTCACACCAAACAAGGTCGAATCTTGGTGGCTTGGACCTGATAGCATGAAGGTCGATAGCAGGGGTAACATTTATGTTGCCCAATGGTTCGGCGGCAAGATTTTGAAGCTATCTCCCGAGGGCAAGCTTCTACACGTATTTGAGATCGCTGCGGGTGATGGCACAACAAACGTCGCATTCAGCGAAGGCGAGAAGGAATTGTACGTGACTGTGGTGAAGGATCC
>QHPM01000332.1 GCA_003219095.1 Verrucomicrobiota bacterium | reverse complement strand
GCACTCTGACAATTACCGGCCATGACACCCTGATAAATGGCGAGCTGATTGCTAACAAAATTAACCTCCAAAGCGGTGCGCATGTGAAGAAGCCGAAAGAGAAGAGCAAGGACGATGACGACGATGACGATTACGTCGCAGGTAGTTCGATGCTCCGAGCGCGCACGAGCGCAAAATAGATCGACGTAGCGCAGCGCGTACGGGAGTCGAACCCGTGCACCAGCCTTGAGAGGGCTGTGTCCTAACCACTAGACGAACGCGCCAGAATCCGGAGCACTTAGAATAGCTGGGCGCACACCGCCGGCAAGCGCCTCGTTACTTTCGCTTTGGCGCTGCGTCCGCTCCATCAGGGCCTGAACCCTGCTTTATGCAGCGGCCCAGGCACGGCCTGGGTTGCGCATGTTTCCATTCGCCCAAAAATCAATTCTGCCGATCGTTGCGAGCTTCATTTTGCTCGGCCTTGGCCGGGCCAATGCCGACGTGGCGGATGTCGTTCCGCAGCTAGGCGATCTCGAACGGTGGACGACCTTTTCCCTGGGTAGCGGCAATCGGCCGAGTCTGGCCGTCGGACATTTATTTATCGACGGTGATCTCGGCTTCGCTGGGGCCGGAAATTTCTTGATTGGGGGGCATTCCAACGTTGCTGGCGACGTATACGTGCCAAGCAACGGCACGGTCTTGGCGATCGATCACGCCGTCTTTACGGGATCGATTTTCGACAATCAAGACGCCCTTCTTGATAATTACGTCAATGAAGCGCTGGCCGCGTCCGACTACGCCTTCAGTTTGACTCCGAACCGTTCGAACACGTCGGTAAAAATCGGCGGACATCACAACATAACGATCACCGGCGCACCGGGTGAGACGGTCGTGCTAAGTCTGAAAAATTTTATTCTTAAGGGGAACAGTTCCTTTACTCTTGAGGGAACGGCGACCACCACATTTATCATCAACGTCAGCAACAAATTCTCGTTAAAAGGCAACTCGCATATTGACCTGGCCGGACTGCAATGGAACCAGGTTTTGTTCAACGTTGTCGGAGCCGGCCACCGCGTCTTGCTCGGCGGTAATTCCACCTTCGAGGGTATGCTGATGGCAAACAACCGTACCATCAGGGTAAAGGGCGATGCGACGGTTTCAGGCGAAATCATTGCCAACAGGCTTAAGCTTAAGGGATCGGGCCACGTCCTTCATCCATCAATCGTTAGTCAATAGTCACCACTCTCGAAAATTCGGGACTTAACATTCCGGTGTTGCATATGCGACATCAAAATATTAACTCGGGTGGGGAAAGAACCCTACTCAGGCGCAACCGCTTTAGTGGTTCCTATCTGACCGGGAGGAGCAACTTCCAAGTCGCCTCCTTCCTTTGGCCTATTGCGGCAAAGGCGGTTCTGGTGCTCGCGCTCTGGGCTTCGGCGAAGCAGTGGCAGCAGGAGCAGGTGAGGGGCGGACGCGGTTTTGCGCTAGCAACGCCAAATGCTGCGTTTTATGCGTGTCGATGTACCTCTTAAGTTCCGGGGAGCCGGCTTGCGTGCGCATCCGATCGTAAAACATCGTGTAATAGGCACGCAGCCGCTGGCGTTTTTCCAAGTCCGTCTTTGACTTGCCTGCCTTGGCCCGCGCCTCCACCAAGTCACGGTCATTAATAAAGCGATTGGAAAGCTCTCGCCATTGCGCATGCAGGCGCGCTTCGTCCGCCGCTTTGCCAAGTGAACTTTGCTTGAATGCTTGATCCAACTCTTCGATAGCAGGAATACGCGGTGCTGGGCCTTCGTTTTGTGGCGGTGTTGGCGAAATCTGCGGGGTGGCACTTTCCTGCGGATTGGTTGAACTAGAAACCGCTGCCTGTGCGAAAACAGACGCCGCCATCATTGGCATTGAAGCGGTGACCAGGAAAAATTTCGCGACCGTGTTCAAAGTCGAGTGAGCCGAACTAAGCTGTCATTGCGATGAGCGATTTTTTCAAGCTATGCATTTTTTCGCATGCGGCCACTTCAGCCGCATGTCATGCTCCGTTCGTCATCGGGGCGTAGCTTAGCTTGGTAGAGCGCGTGGTTTGGGACCACGAGGTCGCAGGTTCAAATCCTGTCGCCCCGATTTCCTCGCTACTGTGAGTCGGCGCTTGCTACAAGCGCCGCCACAACGATCCGGGTAGCGCGCGCGTCTCGCGTGCTGGTTTTCGCGTCTCGCGAAAACGAGCTTCTTGTCGCTCAAAGTCATCGTGAAGGAGGGAAGAATGACTAAGGTCCGAATTGCAACCAGGGGATTACTCGTCACTAACGCTTCGGACTTTCTTCGTCATTTTCCCGGCTCGTATCCAAGATTCGGCGCCAGGCGTTTTTCGATCTCCGTAACCGACGAGTGTGTGCGCGCGGCGTAATCTTCCACCTGGTCGCGCGCGATTTTGCCGACCCCAAAATATTTCGCTTCCGGATGCGAGAAATAAAGTCCGCTCACACTCGCACCCGGATGCATCGCGAACGACTCCGTAAGCTTGATGTCGCAGTTTTTCTCGGCCTCGAGCAAATCGAAAAGCGTACGTTTCTCCGTGTGATCCGGACACGCCGGATAACCCGCAGCGGGTCGGATTCCGCGATATCGTTCGCGAATCAAATCCTCTGGCGCCAGGTTTTCGTTACGCCCAAATCCCCACGCCTCGCGCGCAAGTTTGTGGGCATATTCGGCGAACGCTTCCGCTAATCGATCTGCCAGTGCTTTCAACATGATCGCGTTGTAATCATCGTGCGCGGCCTTAAATTCTGCCGCGACTTCGTCCGCGCCGATGCCAGCGGTTACAGCAAAGCCTCCGATGTAATCCTGTAGCGGCGGTCTATGACCGCCGTCCGGTTGAGTTATCGGCGCAACATAATCGGCCAGGCAAAGATTGAATTGCCCGCTCG